>JACPYM010000047.1 GCA_016196035.1 Acidobacteriota bacterium
AAGGGCCTGATTGCTCGCGCCGAATTTATTGAAGACCAGTTCGGCGTCATTGATGTTGTCATTCGTCAAATCCTGCACTTCCGCCGCCGCGCCCAACGGATCGAACTCGGTCTTGGTCAGTGTGTTCCCGCTGCTGTTCACTTGCAGCCGCTTGGTCGCATAGGGATCGTAGTGTGTCCAGACCGTGCTGTTCGTGTAACCCTGCGCGACATACTCGCCGCCCGCGTAGGCATAGGTTGAGCTGACGCCGTCTGTATTGTCGAGCACGATCTGTCCGCCTAAGATGGACGAGCGCACCTCGCACTTGGTGCTGATGACGCTGCCCGCTGAAGTATAGCTGACCACTTTACTTCTTGTCCATTGCCGTCATAGAAATACTCTTTGCGGGCCGTGCCAGCGCCCTTGCTGATTTTAGTTATGGCGTTGCGCGCGTCGTAGTCGGATTGCACTCCATCGTGCAAGGTAACGTTGCCGGCGGCGTCGTATTGCCAGGCAGCGGCTGTGTTACGATTGTTGACGTAGGTGGCAGTGTAATTCTGCGGATTGCTGTTGGCGTTATAGCGCCCATTCATGTTACTCCACACATCGAATTGATAGGTGTGGTTGAAAATGGTGTTGCTGGACGCAGTCAGCCGGCCCTCGTGATCATAACTGAATGAACGATTGTAGTTGCCCACGAAATTGTCCAGCGCCGTTTGCACACGCCCGTCGTTCTGGTAGTTGTAAGTCAGGCTCAGCTTGCCCGGCATATTGAATTGCGAGACTTCCATACGAATACTGTAACCGAGGTCCTTGCTCAGTCCGTTGCCATAATTCAGGTGTTTCAATCCTCCCCAAGCGCGATAACTCAGCCCGGAAACAAGTTGCGTAACACCGGCGAACCCGCTAGGCGTGGCACCGCTCAGCCGGCCCGCTTTGTCGAATTGATAGTTGACGGTCTGACCGGTCGAGGTGCTGATGCTTTTCAATTCACCCGCCAGGTTGTAAACGTAGCTGAGTTGGTAAGTGGTGGCGAGTCCGTTGAAGGTGCGCGTCTCCGACTGCAACCGGCTCAGCGTGTCGTATATGTAAGCTACGTTGCCTGGCCCATCACTCATCGAGGTGCGATTGCCTGCCGCATCATAGCCGATTGTGACATTTGGCGTCGCCCCTACCCCGGCGGGCACGCCATACGTGATGCTGGTTACTAACTGGCGGTTGTTATAGCCATACGTGCTGCTCGCGCCGCGCGCATCGGTCATCGTCTGCACCGTATCGTCGGCGAAGTAGCTATAAGTCGTTGGCGCGCTCTCAATCGGCAGCTTGCGCTGGTATAGACGCCCGTGCCCGTCATAACTCAAGTCGGTCTTCTGGCAGGTCGCCGAGGGGCAAGCCTCGGTGCCCGTCGCGTTGCCGCTGTATTCTTTCACAGTGGCGATTTGGTCGCGCACATTGTAGGTGTTGATCGTGGTCGAATAAACGCTAGCGTCCCAATTCAGCACCTGCGTTTTAGTCACGCGCCCTAACACATCGTGATAAACAACTTGCTTGTGGCGGCGCGGCTGGCCGCTGACCAGCACACCATCGCCTTCATCGCAGATCGTTTCAACCTGCCCGCCCGCACAACCACAACCCGCGTAACTGATAGTCCTGGTCGTGGTGTCCTGATTGGTCGTTACCAACGGGCGACTTTTCCAATCATACGTTTGATAACTCCAGGCCCAACCCGCCACGTCGTCACCCGCCGGATTCCACGTCGAACCATTCATTTCCGCTGGATTGGATTGCTGATACACCCGACCCATGTTGTCGTAGCCGGTGTATTGCCCTTTGTAACCCGTCGTGCTGCCCGGATGGTCGCTGGCGCTGGCCCGCGTGCGTCCGTGCCCGTCAAAGGTGGTGATGGAATAGAACTCGGTTGCATCATTGATGGTGCTGTAAGACTGCACGAAATTGTGATTGGGGTCGAAGGTGTAGCGCGTATACGCCCCGTTGGTTTCGTTGAGCACCTTCCACATGCGCCCCATGCCATCGTAATCGCGCCGCACTATTGCGCCTTTGGGGTCGGTCGTGCGCCGCACATCGCCCCGGTCGAAATGGTATTCGATGGTCGAGGTGAAACCATCCGGATCGGTGCTGCTGCCGAGGTAGGCGTATGTGTTCGGGCGGGTCTCCGGGTATCCGGCATCGGTCAGATAGGTGCCGTTGTAAGTGAACGTCGTCTGGGTTTGCGGGATGTTCTGGAGGTCGCGCGGGTTTTTCGTATAAGCCGGGTTGCCCGTGATGTAATAGCCGGTTTTATTCTCGACGTAACTGCTGTCAGTGACATTGTAGCGGCGCAGTGTGGTGACATTGCCACGATAGCTGAAGGTCAGGCCGTAATTGCCCGCGCTGCTGTTGCCGCTGCCGGTGCTGTCGTGCCTAATCGGCAGCGTGGGGTGCGCCTGCAAATAGCCGGCTTCGTCATAAACGTATTGCACTTTGGCTTGCAGCGCGCCGCTGCCGTCATACAAGGCGCGTTCGGTCGGCAAGCCGATGAGGCGGCGGCTCAGGTACTGACCGTTGACATTGTAAAAGGTCAGCGTCTGGCGCAAGACCGTCGTGGCGTCGGCGTTGTATTCGGTCACATAAGACGGCAGGTTATAGGTGTAATCCCAATACTCGATGTAGGTGCGGCGGCGATTGTTTGCCTCGTCATAAATATTGGTTTCGTTTACGCGGGGATTGAGTTGATAAAGCGTCCCGGTATTTTCCCAAGACAGTGTCGTCCATTTTTTCTTTATACCGCCCGACCACGTTTCAGTTAGAACGGTCAGCCCGCGTTTCCAAGCGTTGTTAGATGGGGTGTAATCAGCGAACACTACGCGCTGTGTCGTACCGTCTGGTGTCGTGACTTTGCCTACCAAGTGACTGGCCGTCCACGGGCAGGTGGTATCCGAAAAGCAGAAGTTGGTGTCATAGCCCGCCGTCGGACTCCAATCCACCGCCCAATCGGTGCGTTTGGTGAAGCGCGGGCAATCGGTGGGCGCGCCGCCGCTGGCAGGCAGGTCATAGGCTATCCAATTGCGCAGATTGCTATTCGCGCCTCTGCGCTCAATGCGCGTGACCTGGCCGTAGGTGTTGTATTGAAAGTTGAAGCGCGTGCCATCCAGGAAATTGATCTGATACAGCACCGGTTCGTATTGGCCGCTCGTGACGTTCTCTAACGTCAAACCTGAGAAGGCCGGGTAAAGCTGAAAGCTGTTGTCGTAACTAAACGTCACCAGCGTTTTGGTGAGATTGTCCCAGCTTTGCGTGATCGTTTGCAGATCGTTATACGCGCCGTAATTGAAAGTGACGACGCGCCCCAGCGTATCGGTAATCGTGCTGTAAAGACCGGCGGCGTTATAGCTGACCGTGATCAAATTGCCATTGCGATCTTTGATGTCGAGCGTCGCGCCGTAGGTATAGGTCGTGCCGTCGGTCGTGGTCAGCACCGGATAGCCCGACCCGTTGAAGGTCAAGCGCGTCAGGCTGCCATCGCGCGCGTCATAAGTGTTCGTGCCATTGGCGCGCAATTCGACGACCCGGCCTGTGGGCGTGAACATCTGGTAGGAAATGAGGTTAGTTTGCGTGTTGAGATACGGCCCCTGAAACGTCGGGAAGCCCAGATGGAACCCGGCGCTCGGCCAACTCCAATCGTGATCGAAGCGCATCTGTGTGCCGAGTCTCAGCCAGACCAGCGAATTGTAAGAGAGTGTGAGATTCAAATCGTGACCGGCACGGCCCGGCAAACTGACCAGCGGCAGGTTCCAATTGTAATTGCCGGAATAGAGGTCTTCGCCGCCCGTGCCCGTGCGATTGATTTCATCCACGCGCGCGGTTTCCCAATTCGTTGCGCCTTGCACGGCGGCGGGGAAAAAGGAACTGGCGTAGGCGCGCGGCAACGACTTGGCTGTTTTGTCTCGGCGCGGCGCTTGATTTATTGCAGCGTAAGACGCGGGCGTCACGTCGAGTTGTTCTCCACGACGAGGCGCAAGCAAAGCCTCCACTGCGGGCAAGCGTCGGCTGTCCGGTTTCGCCTGCCAGTCAAAGACGCGCGCCCACAGCCCGCGAAACTGCTCGTAATGCGGCGCAAGGCCGATTTTCTTCTCTTTGGTTTCTTTGCAAAGGCGGTCGCGCATACGGCAGCGCGTCGCGGCAACGGGCGGCGGCAATATGACCTCGGGTTGCATTTCATCACGGGCGCCCGCCGCCTTGGTCTGGTCAAGGTTGGGCAGATTGGGGCCGGGCGCGCCTTTGGTACGCGGGCCATCTTGATTGGCGTTCGGGTTGTTCTGCCCTTTGACACGCGCGTCAAAAGGCAAGCCCGCCAAAATCAGAATGAAACAAAGTGTCAACGTGCTGTAACGCATGGCCCGCGCATGGGCGGCCCGTGCATGGGTGGAACGCTTCGCTGGCATAAGGCGGCCTCCTGCAATCGGCTAAAGTTCGGCGTTAGGGCTTGAGTCGAACCGGGTTACTTGAAATCGTTTTTTTTGGGCTTGGGAGAGTTACCGACAGCGCGCACGGTACTTCAATTGCAGGGGGGGGGCGTCAAGCAAAAAAATCGGCAGGCGGGGTAAGCGCAAGAGTTCAAAGCGAAAAAACAAAGAGCCGCAACGACGCTTTGTCATGGCGGCTCCGGCTGGTTTGTTCTCTTTGGAAAACTGATTGCGAGTTGTCGCCTATCTCATCAGGGTCTATTCATTCGCGCACCAAGTAGGCTGTCCGGTTGTCCGACAAGCTGCCAGCTTGTTGTGGGTGTGGCAGTAAACCCAATGGCTCGTCAGCCGAGGTGCCGACAAGCTGGCAGCTTGTCGGACACTTTCCGATCTCATCTGGTGGGCACCGGCACATCGCCATACTGCCCGTGTCCTTGAATCAGGAACGAGCCATCCGTGCTGCGAATGGCGGCCCACGTCCCCGTCGTCGGTCGCCAGATCGCAATGTCCGCCTTGCCGTCGCCGTCGAAATCGCCCGGCGTGGGGATGTCGAAATATGGCGCATAGTTCGCTCCGAAGAATTTCAGCATCGGCGCGCCTGGTGTGGCGCTGGGGCGGATGTACCAGATCGTATCGCCGCCGCGCCAGATGGCTAGGTCAGTCTTGCCGTCGCCATCATAATCGGCCTGCACCGGCACGTCGCTGTAAGGCGCAAAGCCCGCGCCCCATTGAATGATCTGCTGGCCGCCCGTGCTCAACAACAAATGCCAGTTGCCGGTGCTGGGCCGCCAGACGGCGAAATCAGTGATACCGTCGCCATCGTAATCGCCCGGCACCGGCGTATCGCCGCTCGTGCCCCAGGCTTGAATCACGTTGCCGCCGTCAGAACTCTTGCGCACAAAAAACGTGCCCGTGGTCGGACGCCAAACAGCCAGATCGGTCTTGCCATCGCCGTCATAATCGCCCGGCACCGGCACGTCGAAATACGGCGCGTAGTTGGCGCCATAGAATTGTAGGATAGCCTGTCCATCACCGCTCTTGCGGATGTACCAGATGGAATCTGCGCCGCGCCAGATGGCGTGGTCAATCTTGCCATCGCCGTCGTAATCGCCCGGCACGATGACGTCGTTGTAAGGCGCATAGCCCGCGCCCCACTGCGTCGTTTGCAGCGCGTTGTTGGAAGAATTGAGGGACAGCCAATTGCCATTGCCAGGCCGCCAGACGCTCAAATCGGTTTTGCCATCGCCATCAAAATCGGCGCGCACCAGCCGTCGCACCGTCAGTGACAGATTGCGCGTGCCCGTGCAGCCCGTGGCATCGGTGGCCGTGACCGTGAAGTTGAAGATGCCCGCCTGCCTGGGCGTGCCGCCGAGCGCGCCATTGGTCAGGGTCATGCCCGTTGGCAAAGCGCCCGCGCTCACCGCGAAAAGATAGGAGCCGGTTCCACCTGTCGCATTGATGGTCGTTGTTGCGTAAGGGCGATTGAGCAAGCCTGGCGGCAACGTCGTTGGATTGACGGTGATGACGGGACAGGCGATCACCAGCGTGTACGCTTGGGTGCCGGTGCAGCCGAACGCATCGGTGGCGCTGGCGGTAAAATTGAAGTTGCCTGCTTGCGCGGGTGTGCCGCTGAGCGCTCCATTCGCCGCGAGGCTCAAGCCGGTGGGCAAGGTTCCGGCGCTTAGGTTGAACGTATAAGGAGCTAGGCCGCCGCTGGCGCTGAGTGGTTGGCTATAGGCTGTTCCTGCGATGCCGTTGGGCAAAGTGTTGGGCGACAACGTGAGTGGGTTGCAAACCAGGGTGACCGTCCAGGTGCGCAGGCCCAGGCAGCCATTGGCGTCTTGCGCGCGCACCGTGAAGCTGAAACTGCCCGCGTGATTGGGCGTGCCGGTGAGCGCGCCGTTCGCATCCAGTGATAACCCACTCGGTAACGTTCCGCTCGCGAGGGCAAAGCTGTATGGCGCTACGCCGCCCGTGGCGGTCAGCGTCTGTGAGACGGGCATGCCGACGGTGGTGATCGGCAGCGTCTCGGGGCCGAGTGCGAGGGCCGGGCATAATTCAAACGTATAGGCCGCGCCCTGTGCGGCATTGCCGTTTTGCGTGCAGCCGGGGCTGCCGAGCAGAGCTGTGTTGCCGCTTTGCGCGAGGGCTTGTCCAAAGCTGTCATTGGCCGCGCCGTCGTCGGCAGTTTGGGTCAGCAACTGCGCCCAGGTTGTGCCGCCGCGCGTAAAGACATACGCCGCGCCTTGTGTCGCTAGGCTGCCGGGCGCACCGATGAGGGCGCGGTTGGCGTTTGATTCACTCAGCGAAACAGCAGCGCCAAAGGCATCAAAGGCTGCGCCCGCGCTGGCCGTCAGTTTTTGTTCCTGCGACCAGGTTGTGCCACTGCGCGTGAAGACATATGCCGCGCCGCGTTTCAAATTGCCGTTGGGCGCGCCGATCAGCGCGGTTTCGTTGCTGAGGGCGACAGCCAGACCGAAGTTGTCAGCCACTGCACCATCATTGGCAACCAGCTTTTGCTGTTGCGTCCAGGTCACTCCCGTGCGCGTGAACACATAAGCCGAACCGCGCAGCGTTTGGTTGTTGTGGTCGTCATCCGGCGCGCCAATCAGGGCGGTATTGCCCGCGAGTGCCAGGGCGCTGCCAAAGGCTGCGTGGGCCAGACCATCGCTGGCGTTGAGTTTTTGTTGTTGCGACCAACCTATACCGAGGCGCGTGAAAACGTAGGCCGCGCCTTGATTCCGATTCGCGCCCACCGTGCTGAGCGCGCCGATCAAGGCGGTATCACCGCTGAGGGCGACCGACCAGCCAAACAGATCGTTGGCCGCGCCGTCGCTGGCGCTGAGTTTTTGTTGCAGCGTCCAGATTGAATTGGTGCGTGTGAAGACATACGCCGCGCCGGTACTGGCGTTGCTTATGGCGCCAATCAGCGCGGTGTCGCCGTTGAGCGCGACCGACCAGCCGAAATTGTCATTGGCCGTCCCATCAGGCGCGTGCAGTTCTTGTTGTAGCGACCACACCGAACCGATGCGAACATAAACATACGCGCAACCCTGCTCGGCATTTTCGTTAGCGTCGCCGCCCGGCGCGCCAATCAGCGCGGTGTCGCCGCTGAGGGCGACGGCATTGCCGAATTGATCGCCCGCCGCGCCGGTGGCGGTGGTGAGTTTGAGAGTGGCGAGCGGCGCGCTGACGCGTTTAGCCGCGCGCGCTGGCCCCGGCTTCAGGCTGCACCACGTAGCGCCGCAGAGCAGCGTTAGCAACAAGGCCGGTGTAAATGTCTTCGATCTGGAGTAAGCCGTCATGCGTTTTCGCTTCAGGGAATTTCGTTATGCGGCCAGTCGGGGTGCGGCCTGTGCATTCCACCGGGGCGTTCAAAACAGATGGAAAAGTGCGAGATTGGCAGGGATGAAATTCAATCGCGCGCGAGCAAGACGCTGGCGTTTGGGCAAGAGCAGGGAACCAGCGACGGTACACAATATCGTCTTGGCACGGGAGCCTTGTCAACGATTTTAACTGCGGTGGGCCGTCATAGTTTGATTTGAAGAGAACTGAGCAGCCTTCGCAGGAGTAGCGCAACCCTGCCGAGGTTGCGCGGTCGCAGATGCTTCAAGCTGGGCTTCCAGTAGTTCAATGACGGAAGCTGCGCAACCTCGGCAGGGTTGCGCTACCTACGCCTTCAGTGCGCCCACACGCCGGTTTTCTCGCTAACCTGCAACATCTCCTGCGCGCCGCGAATCACGGCCCGCATCGGGTCGTAAGCAATGGTCAAATCCAGTTGCGTCGCCAGCGAGAGCCGTTCGGGCAGACCTTTGATCAGCGCGCCGCCGCCGGTCAGGTAAATGCCGCCTTCGATCACTTCGCAGGCAAGTTCGGGCGGCAGCATTTCAACAAAGGCCGCCAGCTTGTCCACGATCAGCTCGACCACGGATTCGGCGGCGAACAGTACGTCATAGCTGGTGACGGATAAACATACCGAGCGCCCGCTCAACAGGTCGGTGCCGGTGGTGATGAACTCGCGGTTTGCGTCTGTTTGATTGGCGATGCCGATTTCCTGGGTCAGGCGTTCGGCTTCGCGCGGGAAGAGCAGGACGCCGTAACGCGAGGCGACGTTCTGGCTGACGGCCCGGTGCAGATCGCCGCAAGCCACACGCAGGGTGCAGGTTTCGAGCAGTTCGCCCGAACGCACCACGGCGGCTTCGGTAATGCCCGCGCCGACCTCGACGATCAATTGCGCGTAAGCGGAACTGACATCCAACCCCGCGCCAATCGCGGCGGCCAGCGGTTTCGGCACCGTCGCCACTTCAGTCAACCCGGCGCGCTCCGCTGCTTCCAATAAGGCTTCGCGCTCGACTTCCGCGAGAGCAGTCGGTATGCAGGCCAGGGCGCGTTGCGGCATAAAGCCCAGGTGGCGAAAGCGATTCAGAAAGGCCCGCAGCAATGCTCCGGCGGCGTCCACATCCGTCACGACACCCGCGTGCAAGGGCGAAAAGAAAAAGGATTGCGGATCAACACTGGCGAGTTTGGCGGCGGTCAGGCCGAAAGCTTCGACCGCGTGGGTGTGCGGTTCGAGTTTGATAAGCGAGGGTTCGTCCACGATCAACCCGCGCCCGCGCGCAAATAACCGCGTATTCGCCGTCCCCAGGTCAATCGCCAGATCAGGCGGGGCGACCATCTTCCGTAAGCTGCCGAAATTGAGTATGGACATAAACGATGTTCTGAGCTGCCGCTGATGAGTGCTTCATCAGAGCCAGGAAATCAGGGTTTCGCTACAGCGCATAGGGGGAAGTCAGGGGGAAGAAAGTTGCAACAACGCAATTTCCGGCGGCACGCCAAACCGTACTGGCAGAATGCTGGTGCCCAAACCGGTCGTGACAAACAAACGCCGGTTGTTTTCCAGCACTAGACCGGCGGCATAACGTTGCCCGTAGGCCGAAGGAACGATCGGACGTCCCAGCCACGGAAACGCGCATTGACCGCCATGCGTGTGGCCCGCCAATGTCAAAATCACGTTTGGGGGAATGCGCGGAAAAAGATCAGGGTTGTGCGTCAGGGCTAATATCGGCGCCGCATCAGTCACTTTGGCAAAGGTGCCCGGCACATCCGGCTGGCCCGTCCATTCGTCGCTTAAACCCGCCAGCCAGAGTTTGCCGCCCTTCAACGAGATCGCGGCGACCTCGTTTTCCAAAACGAGGATGCCAACTTGTTCCAGGGAGCTTTTGACGCGGGCGGCACTATACCATTGATCGTGATTTCCCAAAACCGCGAAGACTCCGGCTTCGGCTTGCAGTTGGGCAAGCTCTTTTGCAATCAGCGCTGGCTCGACGAACTGGCCGCCCGCGACGCCCTGAATCACATAATCACCCAGCAAAAGAATCAGGTCTGGCTGTTGTGCATTGGTCAGCGCCACGATGCGGCGCAATTTGGCGAGGTTCATGTGCGGCGCGCCGATGTGCAAATCGGCCAGCGCCGCGATGCGCAAACCATTTAGCGGCCTGGGCCAATTTGGCAAAGCAAGTTGTGTTTCTCTGACGACCAGCCGATTCGGTTCAATCACAAAAGCCCAAACCGCCAACCCCGCCGCCAAGCCCGCCGCCAAGCCCACCGCCAGCAAGGCCAGCGTCAGGAAGCTGCGTTTGTAGCTGAGTTTGAAAGCCGCCATCAATCTCTGCCCGCCAGTTAAAAGACATTCTCGGAAAGAGGGCTGAACCACGGCACGGGGCACACAGGGGGAAGAAGGGGAAACACAAACTGATTCCGTCGCACGAACTCTGCTTGCACAGGTATTTTGCTTAGATCGGTTTTCATTTGCGTGTACGGTAGGCACACCGCGCTGGGACAGTACCGCGCGCGTGAGCAAGCGGCGCGTCAAGTATGGCAGACTGGCGCAACGACGTAAGCTCCGCTTGCTCACGCGCGCGGTACTGCCCCGCTGCGCAGCTTTTGCCCTACACCGAAGTGAAAACCGATCTAGGTTCCTCGTGCGCCCCGTGTGCCCCGTGTGCCCCGTGGTTCGTTCGCTGCTTAATTCAGCTAAGGTCTAACGAACCGAACGCGCAATGATGGCGCTCAGGGCGTCAATGGTGTCGCGCGTCCAATTCATCAATTCCGTAAACTTTTCTTGCTGATTGAATTCCGCCGAGACGCCGGTCAGCACGCCCAGCGTCATCAGGTTTGTCACCGGCCCGGCGGCGGCCCCCAGGAAATTGCGCGCCAGGATCATGCCGACCCCATACACGCCCAGCAGCGCCGTTTTGTAATTGCCGAGCACCCCGGCGTCGCCGCCACTGGCTTGTGCCGCATTGGCGCGGGCATTCTCGAATTCGGTTTTGCCTTGCCATGCAGCCGCGTCGAAATTCCCGCCGATGCGTTTGAACATGGTTTCAGCGCCCGCCAGGTCGCCATTGCGCACCAGCAATTTGGCGTGCTCGTTCAACGTCCTGGTGTCTATGCCGTAACTTTTTTCGAGGCTTTGAAAACCGTCTTTGGCATTGCCCAGCGAAAATCGCGTGGCGGCAAAACTTTCTTTGGGCGTGCGCGACAAGGCGTTTGTCGTGACCAGGAAGTAAAGCTGCTGCCCCGCCGCGCCACCCACTTCTTCAGCCACGCTTTGGGTGAACTCTTCGCTCTCGCCCGCCTCGCCATACCAGGTGGGCAGCAAGTAGGCGGCCTTGGCTTCGTGCAGGTGTTGATAGGCCGGTTCCAGACGCGCGCCTTCGTGATATAGCTCGTCGAATTTGGTTTTGTTCCAACCGGCCACGCGGCCCAATTCGAGCATGGCGGCGTATAGGTGCGGGTCTTTGGCTTCGGTGGCCTCGGCGGCCTTGAGGGCCTGTTCGCCGAGGACGATGCCTTCATTGATTTGCTGGCGGCGGTTGGGCGGCAGCTTGTCCAACTCGGCTTTGGTTTGCAGCGGTTCGGCGAATTGGGCGAAGTTGTCCACCATCGCAATCAGGGGCGTGGCCGAGGCCGGAAATTGTTTGGCCCACTTGTCCAACTTGCTCAAATTGCTTTGCCATCGCACGGGCGTTTGCTGCTCGGCGTAATTGGGCCGCAAGCCGCGATAAAAGGCGGTCAGCTTCCATTCACCGCCGGGCAATCGCTGTCCATTCGCGCGCAAGGTCGCCACCAGTTTTTCGAGTACGCCAAAATTTTCCTGCTCGAAATAACGATGCACTTCGGCGGCATAATCTTCGACCGGACGGCGCAAGGGGTCGCCTGCCTTCTGCTCTTCCGGGGGCGTCTGCCATAACGCAGCGATCTTGCCTTGCTTGAGTTGGGTGACGACTTCGGGCCGGTTTTTGTAAATGTGATTGGCGTAGGCCACGGTTATACAGAGCAAAAAGAGCACGGCCAATTTGAAATCGGAAAACATGTTTCCCGCCTGTGCCGCGCGTTTGTCCGCGCTGATTTTGGACGATGGGTTGGGCATGGCCTGTGCCCGCGGATTTCTGGCAAATCTCGGCATAAAAATCCTCAAGTGCTGATTGTGAAGGCGATGAGATAGGCAGGAAACCTGACTGGCCGAAGCAGGCGTAAGGGAAGGGCCGCTGCCGTGGCGCCGAAACGGTGTGTTGCAAGTTGCGTGAGCGGAACTCCGATGCGGTCATCCGAGCCGAATTGCACTCTCCAATACCTTCGCGTTACTAACACCCTGTCCTATCCCCGTGCTGTGCTCGCGCGGCGCGCATTATAGTCAGCGGCCCTCTTGGGGCAAAGTAAAATTTTGCTAGCCCTGGGTACGCACCGCTTCCAGCGTGCGGTTGTGGCAGCAGAGGTCTTCCTTCCGGTAGGGTTACTTCACATGCCAAGCCTGCACGCTGGAAGCGGTGCGTACCCAGGTTGCGTTTGTGCGTTGCCGTCACTTCAATTTCACGACGAGTTGATGCTTTTGGTAAGCCGCTGGCTCAGCCACACCCGGCGCGGTGAATTCAACCAGCTTCCAGCCGCCTTCCTCTTTGACGATGGCACCGCCTTCGATGGCAGTTATTGGGGCTTGGCTGCGCACGCGCGCCTGATAGTTCTGCTGCGCTATTCCTTCAAAGGCGACCGCCACGGTTTTGGCATCGGGCACCCGCGTGCCCATGATTTTTGCCGCGTGTGTCCGGTCGCCAATCTGGGGCGGCGTGAAGGGGAAATCCCATTCGACGCCGCAATCAAAAATGATCTCGATGGTGGCGCTACGCCGCAACAGCGTCTCGAAGCGGCAGAGCACGCCGCCCTCATTCTCGCCGACGGTGTACGCCAATTGTTTGCCATCCAGATTGACCCGGCGAATTTTGGAGAGCGGCGGCAACGTCGGCGCAAAAAGCAGCCGCAGTGGCTGGTCATCCTCTTTGCTGAAAATCAATTTGAGATTGGAAAGGCCGGTGCGCTGAAACTCCATTCCGACGCGGCTGCTGCCGATCAGCAGGTTGCGCACTTTCAATTTGTCCCAACCAGCAGGCAATTGCGGCGCAACGCGCAATTCGCGGTTCGGCGCATCCGCCGTCAAACCCAGCAGGCCGCGCACGAACGGTGTGATGAACGCGCTCGAAGAGAACAACTGATGCGGCACCGATTCATCCAGCGGGCGGTAATAATCGCCGGATAGAATCTCAGGATGCGCGCCCTGCGCTTGGGCAAAGGTCAGATGCGCCAGTTGGCGCAGATGCTGAAAGGCGGAATGCGCGCGTGCATAGCGGTATTCGCCCGCCGCGACAAAGCCGGTCAGGAACGGCCACACGCCGCCGTTGTTGTAAGCGATGGGGTCGTATGCCGGGCTGGCGTTGCTGAGCATCCGCGCGCCCCAATCGCTGCTCAGTTGCGCCGACGCCAAAGTATCCAACGTTTCGCCTGCGCGCTTGGCGTCGAACTGTCCGAAGAACAGCGGCACCGCAGCCCAGGCGGTGATCTCAGAGTTCAGCTTGCCGTTTTTGGTCAGCGCGTAGGCGTAGCGATTCGCCTGCGCATCCCAATAGCGTTCATTGATGGCGCTGGCCGCGCGTTTGTAGCGTTCATCCGCGACGGCGCGCAATTCCTGATCGCCCATTGCCGCGCTCAACTCGCGCATCGCCAGCGAGGCTTCCGTATTCGCCGCCGCCAGATAAATGTCTTGATGCAGATCGTTGAGCAGTGAACCAAGCTCCGAGGCGCCCAAACCCGCTTTCGAGTTTTCCAAAATACCATCGCCGTCGCTGTCGTTATCCAGGCAGAATTGATAGGCCTTTTTCAGCGGCTCCCACAATTCGGTGATGAACTGTTTGTCGCCGCTCTGGCGATAGAGGTTGTAAACCGCCGCGATATACAACGGCGTCGTATCGGCGTGGTAATAGGCATACGGATACTCATCGAACCATTTGATCTGCGCCGCGGCTTGCGAAATCTCGTGCGTGATCTTGCCGTCGGCGCGCTGGTATTTCGCCAGGAACTTGAAGGCCGCGCGCATCGCATCGAAATCGCTGTAACCGGTCATCGCATACGAATTGATCGCCGCATCGCCGCCAAAAAACCAGCCGAAGCCGGGCCGCGCGCCGCCGCCCGATGCACCCCAGCCCGCGACCAGGCCCAAGCCCAATTCCGGGTTGTCAATCATCCCTTTATCGAGCGCCGCTTTCGCCCATTCAAACGCCAGATTGAATTGCGGCTCAGGCGTCTCGACGCTCAACATCTCTTCGCGCAAATGGCGGTAATGGTTGAAGGTCTTTTGATATTGCTCGGCAACGGTTGCGGCGAGGCGCTGATAAAGCTCGATCACCGGCTGCCGCCCATTACCGCCGCCCGCGATGATGACGC
>JACPYM010000048.1 GCA_016196035.1 Acidobacteriota bacterium
GAAGCTGCTGCGCCAACCACAACGTGCAGGCTTCGGCATCTAGGAGATCGTTAAGGGGAAAGTCAATCATTCCCTAAGCTTACCCCTGGCGATGCAAACTGACTACACATGAGCCGAAATGTTTTCACCCTTTTGGCCCTCGGCATGGCGATGACACTGCTTGAAACCTATCTGCAAGAATTGCGCACGATTCGCGCGTCTGGTGCGGCGACCAAAGAAACCTCGTTCTATCCGGCGTTGCTCAATCTGTTGAACGCCATCGGCCAGGACAAAGCGTTGCAACCGCACGTGCGCTGTGTGTTGACGCCGAAAAGCAAGGGCGCGGGCATTCCAGATCTGGGCTTGTTCACCGCGCGCCAGTTACAAAAGGTCAAAGACGACGCGCAGTTGCTCAACCTGCCGCCCGAACGCGGCGTGCTTGAAGTCAAAGGCACCAGCGCCAATGTCGCCAAGATTGCCGAGACCGAACAGGTCGCTAAATACCTCAAACAATACGGTCAGGTGCTGGTGACGAATTACCGCGACTTCCGGCTGCTCGGACGCGATGCCGCCGGTCAAGCTATCACGCTTGAATCGTTCCACCTCACCGAAAGCGAAAACGCATTTTGGCAAGCGCCCAGCGAAACCATCAGCCAGGCCAAAGGCGAACGCTTCATCGAATACCTGAAGCGCGTGATGTTGCATAACGCGCCGCTCGACAAACCCGCCGATGTCGCGTGGTTTCTGGCTTCGTATGCGCGCGACGCCAAAGCGCGCATCGAAGGCGCGGGCTTGGGCGCGCTCAAAGTTATCCGCGATGCGTTGGAAGAGGCGCTGGGCGTGCGCTTCGAGGGTGAAAAGGGCGAGCGGTTCTTTCGCTCGACGCTGGTGCAGACGTTGTTTTACGGCGTCTTTTCGGCGTGGGTGCTCTGGCACAAACAGAACCCGAAGCGGAAAGAGTTCGATTGGTATTCGTCCGCGCGTTATTTGCGCGTGCCGATCTTGCGTAAGCTCTTCCATCTGATTTCGGAGCCAGGGCAGATGGATGAGTTGCAGCTTTCGGAAACGCTGGATTGGGCGGCGGCGGCGCTCAATCGCGTCAACCGCGCGGCCTTCTTCGCCAGCTTCAATGAGGGCGAAGCGGTGCAGTATTTCTACGAGCCGTTTCTCGAAGCCTTCGACCCGCAATTGCGCAAGGAGTTGGGCGTTTGGTACACGCCTGCGGAAATCGTCCAGTACATGGTCGCGCGCGTTGACACGGTGTTGCGCACCGAACTCGGCATCGCCGATGGCTTGGCCGATGAGCGCGTTTATGTGCTCGACCCGTGTTGCGGCACGGGCGCATATCTGGTCGAAGTGCTCAAACGCATTCACCAAACCTTGCAGGAACGCGGCAGCGATGCGCTGACGGCCAATGATTTGAAGAAGGCGGCGACCGAGCGTGTCTTCGGCTTCGAGATTTTGCCCGCGCCGTTCGTGGTGGCGCATCTGCAATTGGGCTTGTTGCTGCAAACGCTGGACGCGCCGCTGGCCGACAAAGCGCACGAACGCGCGCAGGTTTATCTGACCAACGCGCTGACGGGTTGGGAGCCGCCCAAGGGGCCGAAGAAGCAGTTGCTGTTTGCCGAGATGGAAGAGGAACGCGACGCCGCCGAGACGATCAAACGCGAGAAACCGATTCTGGTCGTGCTGGGCAATCCGCCATACAACGGTTATGCGGGTTTGGCCGTGACCGAAGAACGCGCCTTGACCGACGCTTACCGCACGATGAAACGCGCGCCCGCGCCGGAAGGCCAGGGCTTGAATGATCTTTACGTGCGCTTCTTTCGCATGGCCGAACGGCGCATCGTCGAATTGAGTCAGGAAGGCGTGGTCTGTTTCATCTCGAATTATTCGTGGCTGGACGGGCTGTCGTTCACGGGGATGCGCGAGAAGTATCTGGAATCGTTTGACCGCATCTGGATTGATTGCCTGAACGGTGACAAGTACAAGACCGGCAAGCTGACGCCGGAAGGCGCACCCGATCCGAGCGTGTTTTCGACAGAATGGAATCGGGAAGGCATTCAGGTTGGAACGGCGATTGGCTTGCTGGTGCGGAAGACGCAGCACAAGGAATCTGAGGCGTTGCAGTTCCGGCATCTGTGGGGCAAGCACAAACGGCAAGGGTTGCTGGAAAGTGCCGAGCCGGATGGTATTTTGCATTATCAAAGTGTCGCGCCGATGGTGGAATTGGGCTTGCCGTTTGTGCCATTGCAAACAGCAAAAGGCTATGCGGAATGGGCGTTGTTGCCCAATTTGTTTCCGACGTCGTTTCCCGGTGTAAAGACAAGCCGTGATGATGTGGTCGTAGACATTGACCGTGAACGGCTGGTGCAGCGGATGGAAACGTATTTTGATCACTCTGTCAGCCACGAAGAGATGCGCCGCATTGCACCGGGTGTGATGGAAAATAGCGCGCGCTTCAAAGCTGAAGCTGTTCGCGACACCTTGCGCAAACGCGGCTGCTTACCTCAGAACATTGTCCGTTACTGTTACCGGCCTTTCGATGTGCGTTGGCTGTATTGGGAACCAGAGACAAAGCTGCTTGATGAAAAACGCACCGAATACTTCCCGAATGTTTACCCGGGCAATCTGTGGCTGAGCGCAGGCCAACGCAATCGCAAAGAAGATTTCTACCAACCGCAATTCACGGCGCTGCTTGCCGATCATCACATTGTTGAATCAAACGTCGGGATGTTTCCGCTCTACTTGGCTGCCCGTCGAGAGAAGGTTTCGCTTTTCGATCAGGAAGGAACAAACGAGCCATCGGCCAATCTGACCGAACAAGCCAAATCCTATCTTTCGCAACTCAGCCTCGGGCCTTCTGAGCTTTTCTATCACACCATCGCCACCCTCCACGCATTCGCCTACCGCACCGAAAACGCCGGAGCCTTGCGGCAAGACTGGCCGCGCATCCCGTTGCCCGCCACGCGCGCAGCCTTGCTCGCTTCGGCGGAGTTGGGCCGCCAAATCGCCGCGCTGCTCGACACCGAAACACCCGTGCCCGGCGTCACCGCTGGCCCGCTGCGGCCCGAACTCCGCACCATCGCCGACATCACCCGCGCGGGCGGCGGCAAGCTCCATCCTGAAGACGGCGACCTGGACGTGACCGCCGGTTGGGGCCACGGCGGCAAAGGCGGCATCACCATGCCCGGCAAAGGCAAACTCGTGCTGCGTGAAGCGACGCTGGAAGAAGCGTTCGTAGTCCCGCCTTCAGGCGGCAAGCTTGAGGACGCGAACACGCCGCCTGAAGGCGGGACTACGAACATGACCTGCGATGTGTATCTGAACGACGTGGCGTACTGGCGCAATGTGCCGGAGCGCGTGTGGGACTACACGATCGGTGGGTATCAGGTGATGAAGAAATGGTTGAGTTACCGCGAACGCGCCTTGCTGGGACGTAGGTTGAAACCGGAAGAAGCCCGCGAAGTCACGCAGATGGCGCGGCGCATCGCGGCGATTTTGCTGCTGGAACCGGCGCTCGATGCGAACTATCAAGTGGTCAAGACGGCGACGTATGTGTGGCGCTGAGCGGCGTAACGAAGCCCTGAAAGGGCGTCATTCAATAGCCCAGGGCAACGCCCTGGGTAGCGGCGAAAAAATGAGACAAGCCCTGAAAGGGCGCAATTCTGATCCGCAATTGCGCCCTTTCAGGGCTTGAAAATTTCTCGGTACTCGCACCCAGGGGCGTTGCCCCTGGCTATTGAATTGCGCCCCTTTGGGGCTTCACTGCGTAAAGGCTAATCGCTTGCCGCTGCCAATTGACGTGCTTGTGCCAGCGGCAACGTAATCTGGAAGCTGGTGCCTTCGCCGACTTTGCTTTGTACGTCCATGTGGCCGCCGTGATCCTGCACGATGCCGTAGCTGACGGCCAAGCCGAGGCCGGTGCCTTTGCCGATCTGTTTGGTGGTGAAAAACGGGTCGTAGATTTTGGCGAGGTGTTCGGGGGCGATGCCGCCGCCCGTGTCGCGGAAGGTTACCAGCACGCTGTCAATTTGCTCTTCGGTGGCGAGTTCCAAACGCCCGCCATCGGGCATGGCGTCGCGGGCGTTGAGGATCAGGTTCATGAACACCTGTTGCAACTTGGCCGCGTTGCCGAGCGCTGGGGGCAGTTGGTCGTCGTAAGCGCGGGCGACTTCGATTTGGGTGTTGCGCAATTGGGCTTCCAGCAATTGGATGGTGTCGTCGAGCACGCGGTTCAAATCTACGGGCGCTAAGCGGGCGTCGCTGACGCGGGAGAAATTGAGCAGGTTGTTGACGATGGCGGAGGCGCGCGAGGTTTGGCGGTGAATCTTTTCGAGCAGCAACTGGCGCGGGTCGCCGACGGGCATTTGCTGCATCAGCATCTGCGAATAGGACGAGATGCCGGTGAGCGGCGTATTGACTTCGTGGGCGACGCCGGCGGCGAGCAGACCGATGGATGAGAGCTTGTCGGACTGTTGCAACTGGACTTCGAGTTGGACGCGTTCGGTGACGTCTTCGATGGCGACGAGGGTGCCTTCGATCTCGGAGGTTTTGCTTTGCAGCGGAGCCATCGAAAGATTCAGGATCAGTTCGCGGTCGTCTGCCGAGCGGGTGCTGAATTTGTAGATGTTGATCGTTTCGCCGCGCTGGCCTTCGCTGCGCGCCATCATTTCGCGCAAGGTGTCGAGCACATCGGGTTGGAAGACTTCGGTGATGCGTTGGCCGATGGCTTCGGCGCGTTTCAGGCCGTAAATCTCTTCGAGCGCGCCGTTCCAGTTGGTGACACGTCCGGCCAGATTGATGACCATCACGCCGACGTTGATGGATTCGATGATGTTCTCATTGAATTCTTTGAGCCGCGCGAGTTCTTTGGTGCGTTGCGCCTGTTCTTCCAGTAGTTGCGCGTTTTCGATGGCAACGGCGACGTAGCCGGAAATCGCGCGCAGCAATTCGATGTCTTCGGACGAGAGCAGCGCGCCATCATTCGTGCGTCCCAGGGCGATGACGGCCACGATGCGCGCACGGGCGGCGCAGGGGACGAAGTAACTCAGGGCGCGGCGGCGCGAAGGGAAGGCGAGGCTGTTGGTCGAGCCGGGTTCGTATTCGGTCTCAAATTCGTCTACACGGGCGATGCCATCGGTCAGGCTGCGTTCGCGCAACGTCTCGACGAAATCGTCGGGCAAGGCGAGTTCGCCGGAGATGCCTTCGACGCGGGCGATGCGGAAGCCGGAGGGTTGCGTCTTGTCTTCGATAAAGATGGCGAGGCGTTCGACGGCGAAGACTTCTTTCAAGCGCCGCATCAAGCTGTCGAACAAAGGGTCAAGGTCGGTAGTCGAAGACAGCGTGCGCCCGAAATCCTGCAACGTGACGCGGAAGTCATATTTCTCGCCGTAAAAGAGCCGGTCAATGCGTTCCTGCACCCAATTTTTCATGGGGGCGAAGAGCATCGCCAGCGCCGACATCGTGATCGCCGCAATCAGGAAGGTCGTCGCCTGGGATTGCAGCAGCGGGCTAATGAATTGATAGATGCCCGCCATCACTGAACCAAACAGCAGCGCGACCGAGAGCGTGGCGATGATATACGCCGCCGAACGCCGCACCACGACATCCACATCCATCAAGCGATACCGCACGATTGAATAGCCCAGCGTGAGCGGCACAAACACCAGCGGGAAAATCGCCAGGTATTGCAGCGGCCCGGCGACTTCTGCCGGTTGGCTCAACCAGGCGGGCAAATAGAGCAAGGCAAAGGCCGTGGAGGCGATGCCGATGCCCCAGACGACCCATTTCAATTGCTGCCGCACGACGATGGCTTGCGCTTGCCGGAAGGTGCGGATCAGCAACGCACAACTGAGCAGCAAGCCAATGCCGAACAGAAATATCTCGATGGTGTTGAGCGACTGGCGAATGTTGCCGGGGGAAAGCTGCGCGAACCTGCCCAAGCGGCCAAAGCGCAACCAGATTTCGCACAGGATCAGCAACGCGGCGGGCGCGTAAATCAATCCCGCCAGCCAGCGGCGCTGCGTGAAGAGGTGATAGCGCGACGGATAGATTGCCGAGAAATGAAAGAAGGCTGGCGCGAGCAAGAGCAGCGCCACGGCATCGGCGAAATCTACGGCCTTGTCGAATTGCGTGCGCAACTCTTCGGTCGGGCTGTAAAAGTGGACGATAAAGGCGAGCAGGCAGATCAGGAAGAAATGCGTGACATAGGGCGCGCGGCCTTGTTGCAACAGCACGTATGCGCCGATGCCCAGATAGATCAGGCCGATCAAGGCCAAATAAAGATCGCGTCCCGTATGCGTCGGACGCGGGTCGAGCCGGTCGAGATAAGCGACGCCTTGTTTGATCGGGTAATTTTCGCGCACGACCAGGTAGCTCAGCCGGTAGCCGTCTTTGATCTGGTCTTTGACTTGATCGAGGTAAATTTGAACTTGGTGGGCGCGCTGAATTTCGTCAAAAGCATCGGTGCGTGGGTCGCACATACCCTGACAGATGCCCGCCAGGATGTCGCCCGGGCGTACACCCGCGCCGAAGGCCGGGCCTTTTGGGTCAACGCTTTCGGCGACAATGCCGTTTTGCGCATGGTCAATCCAGATGACGCCATCTGTCGGCACTTCTTTTTGGGTCACGCGATCACGCAAATTGAACGCGCCGCCAATCAACGCCAAGGCGGCGAGAAAAAGCAGCAGCAGCATGCGCGTCGTTACCCTGTTTGTGCCTGGTTGCGGAGTCACTCTTAGCGTTCTCGATTCTTATTTCAACCTGCTCGTATTGCTCAAATACCTGCCAAACGTGTGAGGGCACCGTGGCGAAGACCAACTCTGTGAGGGCCAAACCGATGAGGGCCAAGCCTGGGAAGGGAAGCCAGCGATCAAAGTTCGACTGATTGCATTCACAAAGGCAACTGCCATTCCCCGCCTGTTGGCCGTGTGCTCTCGGTTCAAATCAGCCGGTTTTGCCTGGTTGCGAATAACTTCGCCCGCACTTTGCCAAGTCAGGGTGTACAGCTCTTCAGATTTTTGGACTGCGTTCCGAGAATTCGGATAAATGCCAAAACCCGTGTTTCTACCAGCGAAAAGCCAAGCCGCCGCGCACCGTGCGTTGCGCGCGTGCCGCCACGATTTGTGCGACGCCATCATCTGTGCCGAGCGATTGGTTGAGCAGGTTGCGCACATCCACCAGCGCCTCCCAACGCAAGGGCAAGCCGAAATTAGGCAGTTCCTGCGTAACATAGATGTTGATGTTCGGATCGTACACGCTCATCCGGCCCGCAAAGGGATCAATTGCGAAGACCACTGCGGCGGGCGAGAGGCGCACGACCGTCGAAACCCGCGTGCCGGTTTTCTGCGCAAAATCCAAATCCAGTTTGGCCGTGGCAACCTGGAAGAACCCGTTGTTGAAGAGCCGTCCGGGCGTCAGCGTTTGCAAGTCGTGGTTGCTAAACCGCGCACCGTAGCCATAGCTGTAACCCACCGCCGCCGTCACGTGTTCGTTGAAATGCCGGGCATACATCAAACGCGCACCCCGCGCCGCGCCATTCATCGCGGCCACCTGATGCGCGACCTGCTGTATGGCGGCCTGCGTTTGGGGCGAAGCTTCGAGCGGCAAGGCCAACACGCCCACGCCGTGGCCGGAGACGATGTCATAAAAGGCCGAAGCTTCGAGCGAAGCCGCGCCGTTTTCAAAAATACGCTCGACGCCCATCTCAAAGCGGCGGCTGCGATCCAGCACCGGGTCAGCGGCAAAAGCCACTTCGTTGGTCTGCGTTTCAAACGGCGCGTTCAGATTTTCAGTGGAAAAGCTTTCGGTCGAATTGTTTTGGCTGGTGCGTGGCGTCATCGCGGCGCTCATACGCCATTGGGCCGTCGGCGTGTATTGCAACGCGATGCGCGGCAACACGCTGTCTTGTTGTGCTGCCGCCGAACTGACAAAGCGCGAATAATCAAAGCCATAAATCACCAGCAACGGCTGAAAGACCTGCCATTCGTCCGTGGCGGAAACCGAAACCTGATCGAGCGCTTGTGGGGGCTTGATCATTGGCCCCAGCGAGGCGCGCCGTGGCACCGATAGTGGCAGCGTCGTCGCAGCCTGCATTTCGCCGTCCGGTCCCAGCCGTTTCGAAAGCATCACCTGTCCGTAACCGATGCTGGCCGTGACCTGATGATTGGCCGTCGGGCGCATCGTCGCATAGGCCGCCAAACGTTGCGGTGCCAGGTCGCCGCTGCCGCGTTGGCCGATGAACGCCATCTCCAGGTTGCCACCGAGCGTGCCTGACAAGGCGAAGTTCGTCCCAAAGAAACTCGACGCAGGGATGCCCGCGCGTGAACTGGAACCGGCGGCCAGCATCTGCACCATGCCATGCATGGCGGGACGCGGCGCCGTGAAGCTGTCGCTGACGACGGCGACTTTGCTGGTGTTGGATGGTTGATCAGCGCTGACGTCTTCGTCGAAATTCAGCACGTGGCGCGGCACGCTGCGGCCAATCCAGCGGTAATCGTCGCTGTCACCACGCTTTTGCACCAGCGTGTCGGTGCGTTTGAGTTCAAAGTTGTAGTTTTGATTGACCGGGCGCTCTAACAGAATGGGCAGCAATTTGGGCAGGAAGCCTTCGGCCGTGACGCGCAAGCGATAGGCGCCGGGCGCAATGCCCGCGCTGAAGCGGCCCAACGCGTCGGTTTTGACGCTCTTGATTTCTTTGCCGCGAAATTGTGCTTCGAGCACGGCGACGAGGGCGCCCGCCAGTGGTTTGCCCACGTCGTCTTTGACCGTGCCGGTGGCAAAGGCCAGCGTCGGCGCGGCTTCAACCATGTTCGCTGCGATGCCCAGCGAGGGATTGAGCGTAAATGTTCCCAGCACCCAACCGATCAAAAGGAAGTTGATCGTCTTTCGCATAACTGCCCGCCTTTCGTGCAATTGACCCACACCAATGCAAGGTGAAAGAGGTGAAAACTGTGCGTGCAAGCTTTGTTGCTTGGTCGTTAGCAGGAGAACGAACCAACGTGAATCAGGTTGCGCGGATTGTCCGGCATCCGCGTTGAACGTGTCAAGAAGACCGTATCGGCGCTTTGCGGCGGCGCGGCGCAGGGGCCGCCACACCATGTAAAGGGTGATTGACCGGGTGATTGAGCACCACGGTCTGTTGCGGCCCGACCATCTCGTAAGTGATCCCCCGCCAGGTAATGCGCCGCGAGAACGCCGAGGCCGTGATGTTATAGAGATAAACCAGCGAGACCAGCGGCCCAACCACCGCATACACCCAACGATAAGGCCAAAGCTGTTCGCGATTGCCCGGCAACAGGTGCGCCGCAATCGTCGCCCGCGTCCAACCCGTCATCCCGCCGAGCGCAAACGAAAAGAGCAGCAATGAGCTAAGCCAGAAATTGAAGTTGCCATGCAATGCCGCCCACGCCAGCCACAGCAGCCCGCCCCAGAACGTGAAATTGAACAGCACGTGGCCGCAACAGGTCAGCGCCCAGACACGCGGCGCATAGACGTGCGTGATTTTGATTTGCCGCGTGGTGAATTCCAGCAACTCGCGCCAACTGGCATCGGCGTGCGTGGCGACCAGACAGCCGGGCACGAATTTGATGCGCTGACCGACCTCGCGCAACGCGGCGGTCAGCGCGTAATCGTCGCTCAAGGCGCCCTGCCAGCGTTGTTTGATTTCCCATTTGCCAAAACTGTCGCGCCAGAGCGCCGTCGCGCCGCCCCAGGCCAATCCCGACTGTTCGCCCAGCAATGTGAGAATGCTGGCGTTCCAGGCCGATAACAGCCACGCGCCCAGGCCCCCCTGCACCGGCACATACCAGCGAAAGCCTGTCGTCGCGCCGACGCTGCGGTCATTCAGAGGCGCGCACAAATCCGCCAGCCAGGTGCGCGCGGGCCGGGCATCGGAGTCGGCAAAGACCAGCAACTCGGCGCGCCGGTCAATCGAATTCAACGCCTCGAGCGCCGCAATCAGGTTGTGCACTTTTTGCCCGCTCTCTATGGCTTCACCCGCCGCGATCAGCCAGGCGGCGCGGCGGCTCTGTTTGATCAGCTTGCTCAGCACGGGGTAGGCCGGATCGTGTTCACTCTCGGTGACGAAGATGACTTCGTAATCGCGGTACTCTTGCGCCAAATAGGCACGGATGTTCGTCTCGAAATCGTGTTCGAGGCCTTTGCAGGGCAGGATGACGACGGCTTTGGGTTGATGGCGTGGCGGGCGGTTGCTTTGCGGCGCGAGCGCATAGCGGGCGAAACGCATGGCGCTCACGAAGGAAAGAAAACTCTGCACAAACAACAGAACCGCCAATACGACAAAAACAGCTTCCATAACCGCAAACCACTTTCAGATCAGAGAAGGGAATAACGCAGCAATCTGCCCGCCATTGTGGGGCCTCTTGAAGGCGGGCCATTTTGCGCGAAACGTTTGCTAAACGCCAGCCGAGGCGCTCTCCACTATGCTGGGCGCGCTCACAGCGAAATCGGGCAAGCGCTGTTCGATCAATTCAGTAATGCGCACCGGCGTTTCGTCGCTCAGCGCCAACCGCTTGGCTTCCAGAATCAGGTTCGCGATGGTGGCGGCATTGTCGCGGAAGCGATTGTCGCGGGTGATCAAATCTTCGATCACGCGGCGTTCGCGTTCGGCCCGCGAGATATGTTCGCTCAAGCCAGCGGCGACGGCGTATTCGACCGGCACCGTCTGGTTTTTGAGCAGCGTGAGCAGGGGCTGAAACTCCGCGCGGATTTCATCGCGCAACTGATTGAGTTCGAGCAGCGCCGACTTGAACCCCAAATGCCCCTGCAACGAAAGCTCGACCACGGGCGCAGGCGCCTCGGTTTCGTTGGCATTGTGCGGCGTCAATTCGGCGCGCAAATAGGCGAACAGCGCTTCGTGTAACTCTTCGGGCGTGCCCTGTCCATTCACCTTAAATGTCAGCCGCTTGATCTCACGCTGGTAATAATCGCGCATCAATTGCGCCTTGGGCTTGCCGTCTACGACTTCGACCAGATACGCGCCGCGCTCGTTGAAAAATTCGTCCACGCTGCATGCTTCGAGCGAGCCAGGGTTGAACACCCAATCATCAATCGCGAACGTTTTGTGCGTATGCCCCAGCGCCAGGTAATCCACGCACGCTTTCAACTCATTGATCTTGGCTACCGGCAGCGCCGGAATCGGGCGGTTGAGCTGCCCCTCGACATCGGTGTGCAACATCATGATGTTGAAACGCCGGGCGTCGTGATGCTCGCGCATCTGATCCACTAAACTCGGCAACATCTGCCCGACCGTCGAGCCATACCAGACCGACCCAAAGACCCGCACGCCGCCGACGTCATAAAACGAACCCGTGCCTTCGGTTTCATTCCACGGCTTTAATTGCAGACCGCTTTCGTCATGCACCGGTTCCAGCAATTTCAGAAAGCCCCACTGCGACAGGCTGCGCAACCAACTGAAGCGCTGCGTCGCCTCGTGGCTGTCGTGATTGCCTTCGATGGCGATGACCGGAATGCCCGCGTCGCGCAGCTTCACTAGCATGATCATCGCGTGATTCATCGCTTGCGGCTCCACCCGCCGCGCGTCAAACAGGTCGCCCGCGATCAAGACGAAATCCACACGCTCTTGCAGCGCATATTTTTCCAAACACGTGGCCCAGGCGCGAAAGAAATCTTTGGCGCGCTCTTCCGAACGGTAGCGGCGGATGCCCAGGTGTATGTCGGCGATGTGCAGAAATCTGGTCATAACGTTTGCGCGGTACTGGATTGATGCGAGCGAAGGCGGAGTATAGCAGGTGAGTGCGGCCGCGTCTTTCAATGCGTGTAGCTGATTTTGGTAGGCGTGTTGGCTAACCGGTTCGCGGCGTCGTAGGCATAAGTCATCCCTTCGCCCGTTTCCCCGCGTTGTCGTAGTAAAACGGCTGCGTCTGCCCGTTCTCCGTCACGCTCAGGATGCGGTTGTTGAGCGGGGCTGTCGTGTAGTTGGTAAAGTAATCCAGCGTGTAAGTCGGATTCGGCCCGCCATTGCCCGTCGCC
>JACPYM010000049.1 GCA_016196035.1 Acidobacteriota bacterium
CCTGCCAGCTGGCCGATCCTTCACGGAGGCCGACGACCACGTCGAGGCCTGAGTCCTTCGCGTTGAGTGCGTGGGCGTGGCCCTGGGAGCCGTAGCCAACGATGGTGACGTTCTTGCCCTTGATCAGGGAGAGGTCGGCGTCCTTGTCGTAATAAACTTTCATTTTATTTCCTTGATAAATAGGGGCTAGGGACTGGGGGCTAGGGGCTGATTTCATTAGTCCCTAGCCCCCAGTCCCTAGCCCCTTTACACCGCAGAAGCTTCGCCTAAGCGCTTAGCCGAGTACGCCCGCCGCAATTTGCCGCAAGCCAGTCAGGAAGGCTTGCTCGATGTCATCCTCGCTGAGTTGCGTGGCCGGGATCGCCAGTTCGCGCAACGCCCCTTGCCAGGCCGCCGCCACCGCGCCACCGCCCGTCAGCACGACCGGCTGGCCCGCTTGCAACAAACCCTGCCGCAACATCCCATCCAAATCCGAAGCCAGATAAACGCCGAGCAAAAATGACATGCGCTGCTTTGCCGTCGTGGCCGTGCGCTGTTCCAGCAAACGCACACAGAACAACGCCCGCGCCACACCGGCTTGGCGGGCTTCGCGCATGCCCGCTTGGAGCCAGTGTTCGTCAATAGTTTCAGGTTTACCGGTGGGCACCGCGCTGGCGAGGATGGTTTGCGTTTGCGTGGTGTGGATCAACTCGCCGCTCAGGCTGGTCACGCTGGCGACGATGCGTGACTGTTCGTCCAGGCGAATCAGTTTCCAATGCGAGCCGAGATTGAGCAGCGTTGACGCGGGCGGCAGCAGGCCGAGCGCCGTTAGCCCAAGACAAAGCGTCTCTTCGCCGCGCATCACATCCGCACTGCCGATGGTTGCGGCGTCGCATTGCAACGGCCCCGAACGCACGCCGGGTACGAGCCAGACGGGCAAGTCCGTGATGTGCGGGAAGACGTGCCGTTGCGTGCCCGCAATCAAATCCGGCAATGTGGCGGGCGCGGCGACGTGCGGCACTTCGGCCAGGCCGAGCGGCGAAGTAATCATCCCGGCGGCCAGTACGGCGCGCAGTGTTGGTTGCCCGCCGCTGACTTTGGCAAGCAAGTCGCGCAAGGCTTCGTGCAAACGCGCGGGCGAGCCGTCGCGCGCCGTGTCGCGCACGCCGACGGCGGCGCGGGCTTGCGCGAGGACGCGCGCGCCCTGGGTCAGCCAGACGCGCGTGTTGGTCGTGCCGGTGTCTATACAGAGCAGAGGGCAAATCAAGGTGTCGTGCTTCATTGGTAAGGGGCGCTCTCTTTCACGGCGCTGACGAATTCCGCCGCGCGACGTTGCAGCAATTCAAAATTGCCGGCTTGCCAGACATCCTTGCCGACGAGTTCGGAACCAATGCCCAGCGCCCACGCGCCCGCCGCCAAATATTCACGGGCCTGTTCGGGCGTGACGCCGCCCGTCGGGACAAGCCGCGCTTGCGTGAGCGGCGCGCGCACGGCTTTAACATAAGTCGGGCCGAGCGTATTTGCCGGAAAGATTTTGATTGCGTCGGCGCCCGCGTCCAGAGCCTCGACAATCTCGGAGGGCGTGAAGCAGCCGGGCAGGGAAACGAGGCCGCGTTGTTTGGTTGCGGCGATGACGGCGGCGTTGCGATTAGGCGAAACGATGAAGCGTGCCCCCACGTCAACCGCCTGCGCGACTTCGGCGACGGTCAACACTGTGCCCGCGCCGATGGCCATCCGTGCGCCGAACTGCGCGGCGAGCCGTTGAATCGTGGTCAGCGCGTTGGGTGAATTGAGCGTGACTTCGACGGCGGTCAGGCCTGCTGCGTGTAAGACGGTGACCAACTCACTCTCGCGTCCGCCAAAATCCCCGCGCAGGATGGCGATCAGCCGGCCCGCGGCGATTTGTTCAAAGGTTGAAGATGTGTTCATAGAAAACCTGTTGCGTGATGTAGGTGCGCTGACGATACAACAGATTCGGTTGTGGCGGAATTCAGCGGCAAAGAATTAAGCACAGTGCTGATCAGGTGTGCGTCAAAGTTTTGCGCAAAGGCAAGCCGGGCGGCGGCGGTGCGCGTAGCGCAACCTGCCGAGCATTCGTTTCTACACAAGTCTGGCGCTCTGTGTCTTTGCCCTGAAAGGGCAGCATTCAATAGCCGTGGGCAACGCCCACGGTAGGCCGTCAGCAAGTTCTATGGCCCTGAAGGGGCCGGACTCGACGTCGAATGCGGCCCCGGCAGGGCCGAAAATTCTTCCCGAACCGTTCCGTGGGCGTTGTCCACGGCTATTGAATTACGCCCTTTCAGGGCTTTTCTCGGAGCCGGTAGACTTGTGTAGAAATGAATGCTCGGCAGGTTGCGCTACGCGCACGGAAACGTTCATTTCCGCCTGCGCAAAACCTTGACGCACACCCGTGCTGAGCGGGGCACTGGGCAAGTCTGCCGAACATCCGTATACTGCGCTCACTTTCAATTCGACAAATCCACTCAAGGAGAAACATCAAGTATGCGCATTTTGGGCAAGTTCCCAACTCTGTGTTTGGGCATTTTATTCGCTATTCCATCTCTGGCTCAGGCTCCTGCGCCCGGCATCCTCAAAACCGAATTCATCTACGAAAGCGCACCTTTCCCCGAATGCCACGCCTCGACCATCGCCGAATCTAAAGGAGCCTTAGTTGCCGCCTGGTTTGGCGGCACCAAAGAGAAACACCCGGATGTCGGTATTTGGGTCGCACGCCTGGAAGGCGGCAAATGGACGACGCCAGTGGAAGTTGCGAACGGCGTCGAGTCGCCGGACAAACGCTACCCGACCTGGAATCCGGTGTTGCATCAGTCGAAGAGCGGGCCGTTGCTGTTGTTTTACAAGGCCGGCCCAGACCCGGCGCACTGGTGGGGGATGCTGATGACTTCCGGCGATGGCGGCAAGACCTGGAGCAAGCCGGTGCGCCTGCCTGAAGGCATCGCCGGGCCGATCAAAGACAAGCCGGTCGAATTGAGCAACGGCGAATTGCTGTGTCCATCCAGCACCGAAGACAACGGCTGGCGCGTGCATTTCGAGCGCACGGCTGACAACGGCAAAACGTGGCAACGCACCGAACCCATTAACGACGGCAAGGAATTCGACGTGATTCAGCCGACCGTGTTCTTTCATAAAAATGGACAACTGCAAGCGCTGATGCGCAGCCGTCAGGGCAGGATTGTCGAAGCCTGGTCAAGTGACAATGGCAAGGCCTGGGGCAAGCTGACGGCGACGGCGTTGCCCAATCCGAATTCGGGGATTGACGGCGTGACCTTGAAAGACGGGCGGCAATTGCTGGTTTATAACCACACCACGACCAGCACGGGGCGGCGCACGTTGCTCCATGTTGCGGTGAGTAATGACGGTAAAAATTGGCAGGCGGCGCTCGTGTTGGAAGCCGGTCAACCGAATGATGAGTATTCCTATCCGGCCGTGATTCAAACGCGCGATGGCTTGGTGCATATCACCTACACGTGGAATCGCAAGAAGGTGAAACACGTCGTGCTTGATCCGCGCAAGTTGCAATTGCGCGAAATGAAAGATGGTGTGTGGCCTGCGCAATAATGAGCGCTGGCAGCAGCAAGGCAGTTGCAAGGTCATTGAGTGCGCGCGTGCTGTCCATCGTCAAGCGGATCAAACCGATTTTCATCTTTTGCATCAACGCGCGTGCTGCGGTTTGACCCTTTATCTTCCGAGCGGTAGATTGCGCGCGTCTCGCATTCAGTATCAATCACAATTCAATTCACCTCGGAGGAACTGCCGCCATGCGTAATGCCAACCTGCGCCGTTTGAGCCTTTTGCTGAGTCTGTTGTTTGCGCTGCCGCTCATTGCCGGGCAAGCGCAACAGTCGCCGAGCGCGTTCACCGTAGAGGACATGCTCGCTGTAATCAACGTCAACAGCGCCGATCTGAGCGACGATGGGCGCTGGTTAGCCGCGACGTCGGCGACCTTGCGCGACCGCCTTGGCATTGATAATGCGCGTTTCGGCGATCCGACCTATGTCGCCCCGGCGCTCAGCGATGTTTGGATTATCGAGACGCAGACCGGGCAAATGAAACGGCTCTTTGCCGACAAACGCCAGGTGCGTGGTTTGAAATGGTCGCCCGACGGCGCGCGGCTGGCGTTGCTGGAATTGCGCAACGACGCGTTCGTGCCAATGCTCTGGGAGCGCGCGGCGAACAAGTGGCAGGCCGTGGTCTTGCCAGTGGGCAAAGCCGTGGCCGAAAACACCGAGTTGAGTTGGACACCGGACGGCGCGCAGTTGTTGCTGACTGTGCGGCCTATTGAATGGCGGCAACAGGCGCGCGCGAAATTTGAGGCGCTAACCAAAGTCGCCGTTGTCGTGCAATCGAGCAAGGAACCCTTTCTGGCCTGGGACGATTTGCGGCGAACGGCGGCGGACTTTGCCCGGCAACGGTTGACCGGCGAATGGCTGGATTATGACGAGGTCTACGCTGGCAATTCGGCTTGGCGCATCCTGCCCGCCGCCGATCATCCTGAAGAATCGGCGCGTTGTTTGGTGACGGGCACGGGGTTGACGCACACGGCGAGCGCCAAGAATCGCAACGCCATGCACGCGCAGAGCGACAACCTGACCGACAGCATGAAAATGTTTCAGTGGGGCATCGCGGGCGGACGGCCAGCCGAGGGCGCGATTGGCGTTGCGCCCGAATGGTTTTACAAAGGCAGCGGCGAAGTCTTGCGCGGGCACGGCGAGCCGTTGAACGTGCCACCGTATGCCGAAGACGGCGGCGAAGAACCCGAAGTCGCGGGCGTTTATGTGATCGGCACGGACGGGCAGCCCTACCGCATCGGCTTCGCCGTCGGTAACGAGTTTTCCGACCATCAATTCGAGAAACGCAACTACCTTTACCTGGCCGGCTCGAAGCTGCGCAATTGCGCCATCGGGCCGGAGTTGGTGGTGGATCACGAATTTCAATCGGTGCCGGGTACCGTGACGGTCGAGCGTGACGGCCACACGCTCTGGTCTCACGAGATCAAAACCGGTGACGCCGAGATGTGTCACAGCCTGCGCAACATCGAACATCATCATTTCAAATTTGAAGGCCATCGGCGGCCCGGCGATTTGCACGTGCACTTCTTCGGCGCGGACGCCTTCAGTTTCGGCGCGGGCGTAAAGCTGAACGATGGTGATGTCATGCAAGTGCGGTTTGAAGACTTTGGCCGGGCGCTGCGCAATCCCGTGCAGCTTTCGCAAGCGGCGGATGCCGTCGTCTCCGTGACGCCATTGGATTAGCAAGACGCTTATGACCAAAATCATTTTTCAGACTTGGTTCTTCTTGGTCTTGGCATTCAGTTGTGGCTGGTCTGGCCTTGTTGTGGGGCATGCCCAAACCAAGCCGAACATTTTGATTTTGTATGCCGATGATTGGCGGCACGACACGCTTGGCATTGCCGGAAATCCGATTGTCAAAACGCCGCACCTGGATGCACTGGCGCGTGAAGGTGTGCGGTTCACGCGGGCGCACGTCACGACTTCGATTTGCGGCGTCAGCCGCGCGTCGTTGTTTACCGGGCAATGGATGGCGCGGCACGGTAACCCGGCCTTCGAGATGTTCAAGACGCCGTGGAGCGAAACCTTCCCGGGCTTGTTGCGCGCCAATGGTTATTGGGTCGGGCACATCGGCAAATGGCACAACGGCAAGTTTCCGGCGGAGCAATTCGATTTTGGCCGCGCCTATGCGGGCAAGCATTTCATCAAAGAAGCCGATGGCTCGACGATTCACGTCACGCAGAAAAACGAAAACGACGCGCTCGAATTTTTGCGCACGCGGCCCACAGACAAGCCGTTCTGCCTGACGCTCGCTTTCTTTGCGACGCACGCCGAAGACGAGAATCCAAAACAATACCTGTATCAGCCGCAGAGCGAGGCGCTTTACCAGAACGTCACCATCCCGGTGCCGCCGACGGCGGGTGACGAGTATTTCAAACGCCTGCCGCCGTTCATCGCCAACGAAAAGAACGAGGGGCGCAACCGCTGGCATTGGCGCTTCGATACGCCGGAAAAATATCAGCAATACATGAAGGCCTATTACCGGTTGGCGACCGAAGTGGATGCAACCGCCGGGCGCGTGTTGGCCGAATTGCAGGCGCAGGGACTGGCCGACAACACGTTGGTGATTTTCACGGGGGACAATGGTTACTTTCACGGCGAACATGGGTTGGCCGACAAATGGTATCCGTATGAAGAATCCATCCGCGTGCCGTTGATCGTGCGTGACCCGCGCATGGCCAAAGCCAAACGCGGCACGACGAATGATGATTATGTACTGAATGTAGATGTAGCGCCGACGCTGCTGGCAGCAGCCGGTGTCGCCGCGCCCGCGCACATGCAAGGCCGCGATTTCGCACCGCTGTATCTGGCCGCGCAAAAGCCCGCGTGGCGGCAGGAGTTCTTTTACGAACACGCGACGATTCGCAATACCGATTTCATTCCAGCTTCAGAAGCGCTGGTGCGGCGTGATTTCAAATATATCTATTGGCCCGATTTCAAATACGAAGAGTTGTTCGATCTGAAACGCGACCCGCGCGAGACGCGCAACCTGGCGCACGATCCCGCACGGGCGCAAACGCTGGTGACATTGCGGCGGCGCTTCAGTGAGTTGAAGGCCGCGGCGCGTTAGAGCGGTTTGCAATTGCGTTTGCGGGCGCACGTTGTGCCGAGACGGTACCGCGCGCGTGAGCAAGCGGAGCCTGGATGGCTCAGCCAACGGTGTAAGCTTGACGCGCCGCTTGCTCACGCGCGCGTACCGTCTCGCGGCGGGACTTTCCCCTACACTGATGTGAAAACCGAGCTAAGACCTGCGCTTGCCGAAGACGATCAAGCGCAACCTTCAAGGAGATTCCATGCAAAAAAGAACCTTTCTGAAAATATCATCCGCCGGCCTGACCGGTTCGCTGCTGGCGCCGCTGACCGGCTGCCAACAACCGGGCGCGCCGCCCGCCGCACAGCCGAGCAGCACGCCTGCGGCAGAGAAGCTCAAAAACTGGGCGGGCAATTTGGAATACAGCACCGCCAACGTCGCCTATCCCGAAACGGTCGAGCAAGTGCAGGCGCTGGTGACAAAGGCCGGCAAATTGCGCGCACTGGGCACCCAGCATTGTTTCAACAAGATTGCCGACTCGCCGCATCAACTGCTTTCGGCCAAAAAGCTCGACAAAATTCTGGCGCTTGACCCCGCCAAAAAAACAGTCACTGTCGAAGCAGGCGTGCGTTACGGTACGCTCGGCACATATCTACAAGAAAAAGGGTTCGCGCTGCATAACCTGGCTTCGCTGCCGCACATCTCCGTCGCCGGTTCCATCGCTACGGCGACGCATGGTTCGGGCGTGAAGCTGGGCAATTTGGCAACGGCGGTGTCGGGCCTGGAATTCGTCACGGCCAAAGGCGATGTCATCACGTTGACGAAAGAGAAGGACGGCGAGCAATTTCTGGGCGCAGTCGTGCATCTGGGCGGGCTGGGCGTCGTCACCAAAGTCACGCTCGACATTCAGCCGACGTTTCAAGTCCGGCAGGATGTTTATGAAAACCTGCCATTCGCTGAACTCGAAAAAAACTTCGAGGCCATTATGTCGGGCGGCTACAGCGTCAGCCTGTTCAGCGATTGGCAGAAAAACGTCATCAGTGAAGTCTGGGTCAAAAGCCGCGTCACACCCGGCCAACCGGCCAAGATCAAGCCGGAGCTTTACGGCGCAAAACTGGCGACGCGCAATCTGCATCCGATTCGCGAACTGGCCGCCGAGAACTGCACCGATCAAATGGGCGTGCCCGGCCCCTGGCACGAACGGCTGCCGCATTTCAAAATGAATTTCACGCCGAGCAGCGGCAAGGAATTACAGGCCGAGTATTTTGTCCCCTTCAGCAACGCGGTCGCCGCGCTCAAGGCCATCAACAGCCAAGGCGACAAGTGGTTTCCGGATTTGTTCATTTCCGAAGTCCGCACCATCGCCGCCGACAACCTATGGCTGAGCACAGCGTATAAACGCCCCAGCGTTTCGATTCATTTCACCTGGAAGCAACACACCGACGAGGTGATGAAACATCTGCCCATTGTCGAAGAACTGCTCGCTCCTTATGGCGCTCGTCCGCATTGGGGTAAGCTGTTTACGATTCCGGCGGCGCAGTTGAAGGCGCGCTACGAACGTTATGCCGACTTTCAACAATTGCTGCGGCAATACGATCCGCAGGGCAAATTCAGGAATGAGTTTTTAGAACAAAACCTTTCTGCCTAGTACCTCATCACGTTAAAAATGAGGGGTGTATGGCAGGATTCAATCCTGCCATACACCCCTCTGGCGAATTTGCTACCCGCACAATCAACGTGATGAGGTACTAGCTTCGGTGCCCAATCCCTTTCCTTAACTGCTTTGCTGAAAGCTAGGGTTTTGTATGCGAGCGAGACCTTACATTATGAAACGAACCGCACTTTGGCTTTGCCTCTTGGCGTCCATCTGGCAACTGTCGGCGAGCCGCGCACACTCCCAAGCGCAAGGCCGTCTGGCCAAGCCGAATATCCTGTTTTGTTTTGCCGACGATTGGGGGCGTTACGCCAGCGTTTATGCGGCGCTCGAAAAACAGCCGTCGCTCAATCAAGTCGTCAAGACACCCAACATAGACCGGGTGGCGCGCGAAGGCGTGTTGTTCCGGCGCGCCTTTGTAAACGCGCCTTCGTGTACGCCGTGCCGCAGCGCGTTGCTGTCGGGCCGTTATTTCTTCAACACCGGGCGCGGCGCGATTTTGCACGCGGCGGTCTGGGATGACGCGATTCCCAGCTTCCCCTTTTTGTTGCGCGATGTGGGCGGCTATCACATCGGCGAAACGTACAAGGTGTGGAGTCCCGGCACACCGGTGGATGCGCCCTTTGGCGCGGGCAAACACGCGTATGAAAAGGCGGGCAATCTGCCGAATAACTTTTCTGAAAATGCCACCGAGATGTTGAGCAAGGGCAGCACGCTCGCCGCCGCGCGCGAAAAGATTTATGGACAAGTGCGCGCCAACTTCGACGCCTTTCTGGCTGACCGCAAGGCCGGGCAGCCCTGGCTTTACTGGTTCGGCCCCACGACCACGCATCGCCGCTGGACGAAAGGCTCTGGCAAAGCGCTCTGGGGCATCGAACCTGATGCGTTGAAAGGGAAGCTGCCGCCTTTCCTGCCCGATGTCCCTGAAGTGCGCGAGGATGTCGCCGATTACCTGGGCGAGGCGCAGGCGTATGACGCTTATATCGGCGTCTTGTTGAAACGCTTGGAAGAGACGGGCGAACTCGACAACACCCTGATCGTTATCAGCGGCGATCACGGCATGCCCGGCGTAACGAATGGCAAGTGCAATCTTTACGACTTCGGCACGGGCGTGACGCTGGCCATGCGTTTGCCGAAAAGCATGAAGGGCAAAGTGGGGCGCGTCGTGGATGATTTCGTCAGCCTGCCCGATCTTGCGCCGACCTTTTTGGATGTGGCAGGTGTGCCGCTGCCAAAAGGCATGAATGCGCGCAGCTTGTTGAATGTGCTGCGTTCGCCAAAGAGCGGGCAGGTTGACGCGAGCCGCGCCTGGGTTATCAGTGGGCGCGAGCGCCACGTTGCCTTTGCGCGCGACAACGATTTGCCTTATCCGCAACGTGCTTTGCGCACCAACGACTTTCTGTACATCCGCAACTTCAAGCCGGAACGCTGGCCGCTGGGTGGGCCGGTGCAAGTGACCGAGACGAAGATGCCGACAATGGACGAACTTGAAAGCAACACCTATGTGGCCTTTCCCGACATGGATGCTAGCCCGACCAAGGCTTGGCTAGTGGCGCATCGCAACGAGCCGCAATGGAAACGCTTCTACGATTTTGCCTTTGCCAAACGGCCCGGCGAAGAGTTGTACGACCTGCGCAAAGACCCGCATCAAATCAACAATGTGGCGGCTGAACCGGCCTATGCCAAAGCGCGAGCGCAACTGGCCGCGCAGTTGCTGAAGATTCTGACCGAGGCGGGCGATCCGCGTGTGACCGGCGATGGATTGACCTTTGAACGTCCGCCTTACACTGATCCTGCGCCCGCGTCACAACGTTGATTTACCATTTTCGCAACTGCTTCTTGACCTACGCTCGATTGGCAGGGTAAATGAGCCTGGGTCTAGTTTATGCAAAATCACCAAACTCAAACTGCTCTCGGGCCTCCTGTCGAGCCTCCTGTGTGGCCTCCTGTCTGGGAAGAACGCTGGCATCCTTTGCGCGAGGAATGGGTCATTGTTGCGGCACATCGGCAAAATCGGCCGTGGAGTGGCGAGACCGTCGAGAATACTGCGCGTGTTGTCCCATCGTATGTCGAAGATTGTTATCTGTGCCCCGGCAATGCGCGCGTCAGCGGTCAACGCAACCCAGCCTACACTGGGGTTTACGTGTTCGACAACGATCACCCCTGTGTCGGGCCTGAAGCCGTAGCTGATTTGCCGCCCGCGCCCGGCATTTATCGCAACCGCCCTGCGCACGGCATTGCGCGCGTGGTTTGCTATTCGCCGCGCCACGACCTTTCATTGGCCGAATTGGAATCACCCGAAGTCGAGAATCTGCTAGCCGCCTGGCAACAGCAATACACCGATTTGGGGCGGCGGCCAGAGATTGAGCACGTGCTGATTTTTGAAAACAAAGGCGAAGTCGTCGGCGTCTCGAATCCGCATCCGCATTGCCAGATTTATGCGACGAACTTTGTCTTCAAAACCATCGAGAACGAAGCGCGCAGCAGCCAGCAGTATTTCAAAGAGCACGGTCGCCCGCTCTTTCGAGACATCATTGCGTCGGAGCAACAAGACGGGCGGCGCATTCTGGCCGAGAACGACACGGCCATCGCCTTTCTGCCGTATTTTGCGCGCTATGCTTACGAAGTTTTTGTCGCCCCCAAACAAACGCATCCGAGCCTGGCCGCCTTGCGCGATCACGAAGTGCGCGACCTGGCCGCCGTCTTGCGCGAAGTGCTGATCCGTTTTGACAATCTCTGGCAGATGCCGTTTCCGTATGTGATGCCTTTGCACCAGGCCCCCACGGATGGCGGCGATTACCGCAGCTTTCATTTCCACTTTGAATTTCATCCGCCGCTGCGCAAGCCGAATCTGTTGAAGTATCTGGCCGGCCCCGAAATCGGCGGCGGCAATTTCCTGAGTGATACGTCGCCGGAAGAGAAGGCGGCGGAATTGCAGATGCAGGCGACCGTGCATTATAAACGGCGTGGTTAGCATGCCGTACACATTGATTTAGAATCCGCCCACCTCATTCACAATCTGCTGCGCTGGCAAGCTGGTAATTTGAAGGAAGAAACAGGACTGATGTTTACGCTTACCCATGGCTCAACAGAAGGTTTCCCTGACTCCTCGGCGTTTCTGGCCTGGCTCAATCAATTGCCGCCCGCCTGGCAAAGCTTCTTTACGGCAGAGCGCGAGTTGTTCATTACGCGGGCGCCGGGCCGTCTCGATCTAATGGGCGGCATTGCCGATTATTCCGGCGCGCTGGTGTTGCAGTTGCCGATTTCCGTCGCCACGCATGTCGCCTTGCAACGCCGCAACGACCGGCGTGTGCGCATTGTCAGTCTGGCGGTGGAATCCGGCGCACCCGCCCGCAGCTTTGAAATGGGCCTCGAAGAATTCGGCACGGCTGCCGCGCCGCTCGATTACGCCACGGCCTGTGAGCGGTTCAAACGCAAACCTGAAATGCAATGGGCGGCCTATATCGCGGGCGTCTTTCTGGTGCTGCTGCGCGAACGCGGCATTGAGTTTGCCGAAGGCGCAAACCTGCTGATTCGCTCGCGCTTGCCGGAAGGTAAGGGCATCAGTTCTTCGGCGGCGCTGGAAGTCGCCGCGATGCAGGCGGTCGCGGCGGCTTACGAACTCGACTTGGAACCGAGCGCGGGCGCGTTTCTCTGCCAGATCGTTGAGAATCGTGTTGCCGGCGCGCCCTGCGGCGTGATGGATCAAATGGCCTCAATGTGCGGCGGCCCTGATGAATTGCTGGCGCTGGTTTGCCAGCCGGGCACGTTGCAGGAGCCGGTCAAATTGCCCGCCGGGCTGGCGGTGTGGGGCATTGATTCGGGCATTCGCCACGCCGTCGGCGGCAGCGATTATGGCACCGTGCGTACCGCAGCGTTTATGGGCTACCGCATCCTCGCTATGCTGGCCGAGTTGGAGTGCGAAGCCACGGATACACCCGGCAAAGTGCGGATTGTTGATCCGCGCTGGCACGGTTATCTGGCCAATCTGAGCGCGTCGGAATTTGAACAACAGTTCGCGCCCTATCTGCCGCAACGCATTTCCGGCGCGGATTTTCTGGCGCAATACCAGGGCATCACCGACCCGGTCACGACCGTTGACCCGGCGCGCAGCTACCCCGTCGCCGCTGCCACGCGCCATCCGATTTATGAAAACGAACGCGTCAACCTGTTCGCCGAACTGCTGCGGCATTGGCAGGACGAGAGCCAGGCGAGGCTGTTGGGCGAGTTGATGTATGCCTCGCACGCCAGTTATTCGGCTTGCGGTTTGGGTTCGGAGGGGACGGATGAATTGGTGCGATTGGTGCGCGAGGCCGGCCCCGCGCAAGGCTTGTTCGGCGCTAAGATCACCGGCGGCGGCAGCGGCGGAGCCGTCGCCATTTTGGGGCGGCCCGAAGCGGAAACCGTCGTCGAAGCCATTGCCGCAACCTACGCGCAACACACAGGCCGCGAGCCGCTGGGCCTGCGCGGCTCATCGCCGGGCGCGGCGCAATTCGGTTACTTACGTTTGAAAAAGGAGTGAATACGGCGTTTACGCTTAGTTAATGCCACAGAGGCACAGAGCTATACCAGACACGGGCAAAAGTTGCACTTTGCTTGAAGACGAAAGCGAGATTACGGAACAGACGGAAATAACGGAACACACGGAAGTCCTTCCCGGTTGTATTGTCCGTCTGTTCCGTTATTTCCGTCTGTTCCGTAATCTCAAAAAAGCCTGCGCTGATAGCTCAATCTATGACAGTGCATGGTTGTGCCTCTGTGGCAAAAATCGGCGTAAAGCCCAAAGCGAGTATGGCAATTTTAGTGACAGGCGGAGCCGGTTACATCGGCAGCGTAATGGTTGAACTCTTGCGCACGCGGGGCGAAAGCGTCGTCGTGCTCGACAATCTCTTTCGCGGCCATCGCGCCGCCGTGGATGCCAATGTGCCTTTTTATGAAGGGCAAATCGGCGACCGCGCTCTGGTCAAACGCATCTGCGCCGAACACCAAATCGAAGCCTGCATCCATTTCGCCGCTGCCGCTTATGTCGGCGAATCGGTGACCGATCCGCAATTCTATTTTGAAAACAACGTCGCCCAGGGCATCGCGCTGTTGGGTGAATTGCTGGCTGCCGATGTCAAGCGCTTCGTCTTCTCTTCGACCTGTGCGACCTATGGCGAACCCGAACGCGTGCCAATTGACGAAACGCATCCGCAACATCCGGCCAACCCTTACGGTTGGTCAAAGCTGATGCTGGAAAAAGTCCTGACCGCTTACGATCACGCCTACGGCCTGCGCTTTGTCGCCCTGCGCTATTTCAACGCCTGCGGCGCGCTCCCCCAATGCGGCGAAGACCACACGCCCGAAACGCATTTGATCCCGAACGTCTTGAATGCCGCGCTGGGCAAACTGCCTTTTGTTTCGGTGTTTGGCGGTGACTATCCCACGCCCGACGGCACCGCCATCCGCGATTACGTACACGTCAGCGACCTGGGCGCGGCGCACCTGCTGGCGCTTCAACACCTGCGCGCAGGCGGAGCATCGGATTTCATCAACCTCGGCAGCGAACACGGCTACTCCGTGCTGGAAGTGATCGAAGCCGCCCGCCGCGTCACCGGCAAAGCCATCGAAGTCAAACTGGAACCGCGCCGCCCCGGCGATCCTTCACGCCTGGTGGCCAATGCAACGAAAGCGAAACAGGTGTTGGGTTGGCAGCCGGAATACACCACGCTTGATCCAATTTTGCAGTCGGCGTGGGATTGGCATGTGGCGCATCCGGATGGGTATGCAGATTCAAGGGCTGGATAGTTTGCGCTACGGGTAACTCAGCACCTGCTTGTCCTTCAACAGCCGCTCACGCAATTGGGCATACGGCACATCTTGCACCGCCAGCTTGCCGTCCAGCGCCAGCACCGCCGCCGTCGCCGCCGATTGCCCCAAGATCATAAACACAGGCTCCATCCGAATGCTGCCAAAGGCGATGTGCGAACTCGATACGCAAACGGGCACGAGCAGGTTATCGGCTTGGCCTTTCTTCGGCACGAGCGCGCTGTAAGCAATCTGATACGGCCCATTCGTAGACACACCGATGTCACCTTCGTTTTGGACATAGGCGTCTTTGCCGGTGCCGCCTTCTGGAAAGACGATATAGCGTTGGATGTTGTGCGAATCAATGCCGTAAGAACCCATGCCGACTGAAGCGGGCGTCGGACGTTTTTTCAGCAATTCATTTTCGGTCATCACATACGCGCCGATCATGCGGCGCGCTTCGCGGACATAAATCTGGTGCGGCCAGTTGCCATTGTCTTTGAATTCGTCTTTGGCCAAGCCCCACTTGCGAAACTCATCTTGCACGTGTTTGGGCACGCGCGGATCGTTGGCGATGAAATAGAGCCAGCCTTTTTCGTATTGCTCATGTTCCCGGATGATCGCGCGGCGGCGTTCGTAGCTGGCATCGGGATAGTCATAATTCATCCCGATGTTGTCGGTGCTGAACGGGCCGTGATTGTTGGTATCGGTCTTGCGATTTGGTAGGCGGTCGAATTTCTGAAAGGTCTCGCGCCAGCCGGCCTTGAAGACGCGCAGCAATAGTTCGTATTGCTTCGGATCGTAGCCCGCCGGTTTCGGAAAGGGCACACGATTGTCAGGCTGATCGGTTAGGCACAGGCGGAAGCCATAGGCCTGGACTTTGTTGTCGGCTGCGCCATATTCGCCCGGCGGCGTGGTTGAGATGCGCGGTAACACGCCACTCGCGGGATCGCCGGGAATCCAGTATGGGCTGATCTTTTCGTTGACCGCGCCAAAATGATGCCGGTGATGCAGCACGCCGGTTTGCACGCCTGCCCATTGTTCGTCGTAAGCGTCTTTCGACTCGCGGCCTACGTGATAGCTGACGCCCGCCGCCGCCAGCAAATCGCCTTCGTAGGTGGCGTCAATGAACATCTGGCCCGCGTAGGTTTTGCCGCTCAGGGTCTTAAACGAGACGATGCGCGCGCCGGTTTTCTTCACGCCGTTTTGGCGATTGAGCCATTCGTTGCGGACGATGGGAATTTTGTAAGCGGCAATCATTTCTTCAAAGACCTGTTCCGCGATGTGCGGCTCAAAAATCCACATCGTGCGATTCTCGCCATCAAGCGCGGGCGTGCCCTGGCCTTTGTTGCCGAATTGCTCGCGGTTTTCCCAACGCCATGTTTCCGGCTTTTGATAGTGCTGGTAGACGCGCTGATAAAACTCGCGCGCGAGGCCGCCGATAACGGCTTTGTTGCCCGTATCGGTGAAACCCAAACCGCCGCTCGACAGTCCGCCGAGATGCGTGTCGGGCGCAACGATGATGACGGTTTTGCCCATCCGCTTGGCTTGGATGGCGGCGGTCACGGCGGCGGCGGTGCCGCCATAAATCACCAGATCGTAAGCGCGCGCCGCTTGACCAAGCGCGGGCACGGCGTTGCAGAGCGCGAACAGAAGAAGGAGCAGCTTCCGCATAAATTTGTTCCTGAAAGCAAAACGGGTGCGACGCTGAATCAACGCCGCACCCGTTCTGGCATTAAGCCGCTTTGGATTTCGCCATCGCTTTGGCTTTGGCCGCGCGCCGAATTTGTTTCGGACTCTTGCGCGTTTTGCCGCGACTGTCGCGGAATATCTTGCCTTTTTTGGTGCGTTTGTCACCTCTGCCCATTACGTTGCTCTCCTTTTCTGAATAGATTTGATGATGTGATGCGACGGCGGCCATTCTACGCAGCGCGCGCCATAGCGGCAAGCGCGCGGCCTTAAACCGGTTTTTCGGTGTAGGGCAAAAGCCGCGCGGCGGCGGGACAGTACCGCGCGCGTCAGCAAGCGGAGCCTGCGCTGCTGCGCCATCCGCCAGAGTTGACGCGCCGCTTGCTGACGCGCGCGGTACTGTCCCGTCGCCCCACCGTACACGCAACC
>JACPYM010000050.1 GCA_016196035.1 Acidobacteriota bacterium
AGCGATTATCGCGACGGCGCGCAAGTTCCTGGGGGTGATCTACCGGACGCTGAAGAACAAATGGGTGTTCGCAGACTTCCCCCATTTCGTCCTCGCCGAGGGCTAACAACCACCTCGGAGTAGACAACTCATCATAGGAGAAGAGCTATGAAATTCAAAACTTCCATCTGGCAATTATTCTTCGCGCTGATCGTGACCTTGTCACTGTTGAGTGCGGCCACTGCCCAGACCAGTCGCGGCACGGTTTCGGGCACGGTTTCCGATAGTGCGGGCGCGGTCATTCCGAGCGCCAAGGTTGAGTTAGTCAACAATGGCACGGGCATCGTGCGTTCGACCACTACGAATGAAGCCGGTATCTTTCGCTTCGACGCGGTTGATCTGGGCGGCTACACGCTCAAATTCACCGCACAGGGCTTCAAGCAACTCAATCGCACTAATATCAACGTGCAGGCTAATCAAACGGCGACGATTGATGCCGCGCTGGCCGTTGGCGTCACCGAGAACGTCGTCGAAGTAAATGCCACGGCGGATGAGTTGTTAATCAAGGACGCGCCGATTCGCGGCGGCAGCATCAGCGCACAGGCAGTCTCGCAACTGCCGGTCAGCGGCTTGGAACCGATTTCAATCGCGCGCACGCTGCCCGGTGTGGTGCAGGCGGTTGGCACTTCGACCTTCGGCAATGGCGGTCAGAACACGCAATTTTCGGTCAACGGTCAACGCCCGCGCGGCAACAACTACCTTCTTGACGGCACTGAGAACAACGACATCTCGGTCGGCGGCAACGCGCAATCGTTCAATATGACCGATGCCGTGCAGGAAGTTTCGGTGCAAACCAGCAACTTCGGATCTGAATTCGGGCGCGCTGGCGGCGGTGTCTTCAACGTTATTACTAAGGGCGGCACCAACCAATATCACGGCACGGCCTACGACATTTATCGCTCACAGCGATTCAGTTCAGTCTCCAACACCGCCAAGATCAATGGCACGCCGAAATCGGTCTTCAACGAAAACTTCTACGGCTTCACCGCTGGTGGGCCGATCGTCAAGAACAAGACCTTCATCTTCGGCGGATGGCAAAAAGACCCATTCCGCTCGACCAATAACTTCTCGTTCGTCGTACCGACGGCGGATACTGTCACTCGGTTGAATACGCTGTTTCCGAACAACCCGCGACTCAAGCTCTATCTTGATGCGCTCGGCGACTTGCGTGGGACGGCCAACCCGATCAATCTCGCGCTCGGTCTGGACCCGGCTACGAACGTTGATCGCGGCTCAGTCAGTTTTGCCTCTGCGAATACTGGCTTGGCGACGCCGAGCGACGACATTCAATGGGTGACACGCGTTGACCATAACCTTTCTGAGGCACACCGGCTTTCATTCCGGTACATTTACGATTCGAGCCGGACTTCGCCGAACGGCGTCAACTTCCCCGGCTACATCTTTGATTTCAAGGGACGTTCGCAGAACTTCCTGTTCAATGATACCTACACGTTAAGCTCGACCTGGACGAATGAATTCCGCTTTGGCTACAGCCGCATCGGTTTCGACTTCCCGATCTCCGGCAGGTCAACGGCACTGGCCAGCACACTGCCGACGATCACGATCCCGAACATTGCGGCGCCGGGCATTCAAACCAACATCCCGCAGTTCCGTTACGCCAACAACTGGCTGATCCAAGAAACGCAATCGAAGATTGTCGGACGGCACACTTTCCGTTACGGCCTGGAGTTTTTGCGTCAATTGGCCAAGCAGCATCCACCCTTCGTTGAACGCGGCGCGCTCAGCTACGCCAACGCGACCGGCTATTCTGGCTTCGCTAATTTCCTGGACGATTTCAGCGGCCCGTCCGGCACGTCGAACAAGAATTTCGGCCCATCGGTCTATTACCCGAACCTGTTCCGTCAGTCCTATTTCTTCCAGGATACGTGGAAGGTAGACCCGACACTGACACTGACGCTTGGCTTGCGCTACGAAAACTTTGGCCAGCCGGCGAATGGTGCTTTCAAATATCCGGCTTTCAATGGCTTTGACCCCGCGCAATTCACGGTGCCGAACAAAGTGAACACCGATAACAACAATTTCGGCCCGTCCATCGGTTTGGCCTGGACGCCAAATTACAAGGTGGGCGTGTTGCGCAAACTATTCGGAGAGGGCAAAACGGTTTGGCGTAGCGGTTTCCAAGTCAGCTATGACACCTTCTTCAATAACTTGCTCTCGAACATCGCGGCGGACTCGCCGAACACGGTCAACACCATCTTTACCGGCGCAGGCACTGGGCGTGGTTCGACTGGCTTCTTCAACTCATTGCCAACAGTTGCACGCGCACCAATCGCTACTGATTCACAGACTTCGGTTTTCGACAAGAACGTGCGCAATCCCTACACCGAACGTTGGTCGCTGGGCTTCCAACGCGAACTGCCGAGCAAGTTGCTGCTCGACGTTTCGTATGTCGGCGCGGGAGCACACAAGCTCTTCGTCACAGAAGACCTCAACATCCGCAAGCTTGACGGGACGCGCCTTTTCCCCTTGCTCGGCATCCGCCGCCAGCGTGCCAGCGAAGGCAATTCGATCTATCACGGGTTGCAGATACTGGTTGACCGGCGCTTCGCCAATAGCTTCAACGTGACGGGGGCCTACACCTACTCACGCGCCATTGATAACACTAGCGAAGTCTTCGCCACGGCTAATTCAGTTTCCGCATTGTCTTCGTTGCCGGTCAGTCAAGGCGGACTCAAGCTGGATCGCGGGCTGAGCGATTACCATCGCGGGCAACGCTTCGTGCTTAGCTACCAGTGGAGCATTCCGGGGCCGAAGAACAAATACCTGGCCGTTCCGCTCGCGGGATGGAGAATCACTGGCATCTCGACGTTCCAATCGGGCACGCCGTTTACAATCGTCAACGGCGCTGACCGCAACAACGACGGCAACGCGAACGACCGCCCCGACATTGGCAATCCGAACGCGCCGATCAATACCCGTGCGGTGATCGCGCCAACTACCGGCGCGAACTCCTGCGCCAGCGGCTACCGCAATCCTGACGCGCTGACGCTGACCTGCGTGACGCCCAACGATGTACATTGGATTCAAGGCACAGGCCTGCCCAATGCCTCGACGGTTGGACGCAACACGCTCATCACCAAGGGTCAGGTCAACACGGATATGAATATCCTCAAGTCCTTCCGGTTGACTGAGAGTTTCAAGCTGGAATATCGGCTGGAGACCTTTAACATCTTCAACCACCCGCAATTCGTCCAGGTGCCGGGCGCGAGTGTCGTGGGTACGGCTGGCCCGTCAACCAACGGCTTGCCGTCCCGCTTCCTGAACCTCGATTACACCAACAGCGGCACGCGCACGATGCGCATGCAGTTGAAGTTCATCTTCTGAATTGTTGTTGCTGAGACTGGCTAAAAAATTGAGCCGGGCAGATTGCAATCTCTGCCCGGCTCAATTTTTTTGCCCAAAGATATTTCAACTCAAAAATCGAATGCCTCTTTCAGCTTATCCACCTTCTTCTCCCACTCCACCTTCAACTCCGCCTTCACCGCGCCCCACGTCGTCGGGTGTTCCGGCTGGCCTTCAAAATGAAAGGGGCAGGGTGCCGGGGCGACCTGTTTCTGCACTTCGCGCAGATCAATCGGGTCGAAGGGGAAGGTCACACAGGGCGTGGGCGCGTGTTTGGGCGAAGTGTAAATCGTGCACGCCGTCGTGGTTTCGTCTTCGTGATAAAACGGGCAGGTGAAGACGATTTTGCAACAGAGGCCGCAGCGGTTGCAGGCACCGCGTTTGTAGGGCTGCCAGCGATAGAGAATCTTGTCCGGCAAGACGCGCGACAACACCCAGCGGCGTGCCGCGCCGTAAGAATGATCGGTGTAAAGGAAGCCGGTGATTTTGCGATAGGCAATATAGGTTTTGCGCTTATAAATTTCCCAGTCCGAAAGCCGCGGCAGTGGCAGTCGTTCGGCCTTGTCCTCAACAGTCGCAGACGTTGGCCGCCGCGGCTCAATTTGCACCAGCCGCACGGGCGGTTGATTCGGTTGTGACATCCGATCTCCCCTCCAGGTGAAAGATATGTAGTGTTGATTTGCACGCCCCAATCGGCGGGAAAAGTGGCGTGATCTTATCATCGGCCCGCAGCCGTCGCCAAACGTTGCCGGCTTTCCGGCCCGGTAAAACGCGGCAATTTTTTAGCGCGCCAGCGCAACCAGTTGCGCTGGCATCGAGCGCGTATGCGTTTCGTCATGCACGCCCAGCGCGGCGTCCAGTTCATCGGCCAAATTGCCGGTGGCGGCGCCGATGGATTTGAAATCGAACAACTCCCGGTCAAACAAGTGGGTCGGCACGGTGTTGCCCAGCGCCGTCAGCATGGATTTGCGCAGCATCGGAATCTCTTGCTGCAACTCGTCAATCAGCCGCTTGAGGCGTTTGCGCTTCAGGTTTTCCTGCGCACCGCACAGATCACACGGGATGATCGGAAAATTCTGGGTCGCCGCAAACGCCGCCACATCCTTTTCCCAAATGTAGGCCATAGGGCGGATCACCGTGTTGCGCCCGTCATCCGAACGCAAAATCGGCGGCATCGCCTTCATGGTGCCGATGAAAAACAAATTGAGCAGGAAGGTTTGCAATACATCGTCGGCGTGATGGCCCAGCGCGATCTTGGTGCAGCCTTCTTCGACCGCCACGCTATACAAAATTCCGCGCCGCAAGCGTGAACAGACCGAACAATAGGTCTTGCCTTCAGGCACCAGCCGCTTGACGATGGAATAGGTGTCGCGCTCGACGATGCGATAGGGGACGCCAATGCTCGCCAGATATTCGGGCAGCACGTGCGCGGGAAAGTTCGGCTGTTTCTGATCCAGATTGACGGCCAGCAATTCAAAGCGCACGGGCGCGCGGCGCTGCAGCGTGCGCAGCAAGTGCAGCAGCGTATAACTGTCCTTACCGCCGCTCAGACAAACCATGATTTTGTCGCCTGCGGTGATCATCCCGAAGTCTTTGATCGCTTCGCCCATACGGCGCAGCAGAATGCGTTCCAAACGTGCCGCTTCTTCCATTACAGATCGTGCCTTATTCCAAATCTCAAATTTGATATTGAAGCGCGCCAGCTTAGGTCATCGCTGCGCAGCCGGTCAAACTTTGATTCGTGGCTTTGACCATTGGCTGATCTTCACCGCCCTTTCAGGGCGAAGAGTAGGCGGCACCAACCGCAACAGCTTGGGTAAGGACAAGATCCCGGCCCATTACGACAATTCCTTCCCACCCTCGCCAGCGTGATGCTAGGATGGCTTCTCTACATGAAGCAACTATGCCGTGAGCATTGAGACAAACACACAACACATCCGCCCACGCCCGCGCGCTGTGCGGCTTTTTTTATTGCCGAAATCGCCAGCCTTGAGCCTGCACGCTGACTGTCCGACTGGAGATCGAAGCCCAAGGAAACGCTATGGCTGAATCAACAACTGCGGTGAACCGTGCAGCGAATCCGTTGGCCCGCTGGCTGCTGGCTGGCGAGGTCAAGGAAATCGAAGGCCCGCACGAAGGCGAAGGCCGCCATCACACCCACTCGTGGTGGCAAGTGATGTGTCTGACGGGGGTGGATTATTTCTCTACGCTTGGCTATCAGCCGGGCATCGCTTTTTTGGCGGCGGGCGTTTTATCGCCGCTGGCGACGCTGATTCTGGTGTTGCTGACGCTATTCGGCGCCTTGCCGATTTACCGCCGCGTCGCGCGCGAAAGTCCGCACGGCGAAGGCTCGATCTCGATGCTCGAAGCTTTGCTACCGCGTTGGCGCGGCAAGCTTTTCGTGCTGGTGTTGCTGGGTTTCGTGGCGACCGATTTCATCATCACCATCACGCTCTCGGCGGCGGATGCGACCGAACACATTGTGCACAACCCCTTCACCCCGCATTGGCTTGATCATCCGGTGCTGGTGACGCTTGTCTTGGTTGGCGCCCTGGGCGCGATTTTTCTAAAGGGTTTCAAAGAGGCCATCGGGCTGGCGGTCGTGCTGGTGGTGAGTTATCTGCTGCTCAACGTCATCGTGATCGCCCGCGGTTTGTATGAAGTATTCGTACATCCGCAAATGATACCGGATTGGACGCACAGCCTTTTGCAGCACCCTGAAGTGCACGGCAATCCCTGGTTGATGGTGGGTGTGGCGTTGATCCTGTTTCCGAAACTGGCCTTGGGCTTGTCGGGTTTCGAGACCGGTGTGGCGGTGATGCCGCTGGTCACGGGTGCGGCGGGCGATGAGCAGAAACGTCCGGCGGGCCGGATTCACAATACGCAAAAGTTATTGCTGGTCGCGGCCCTGATTATGAGCGTGCTGTTGATCGCCAGCAGTTTGGCGACGACGTTGCTGATTCCGGCCAAAGAATTCCAGCACGGCGGCGAGGCGTTTGGGCGCGCGCTGTCCTATCTGGCGCATCATTACCTGGGCGATTATTTCGGTACGATCTACGATCTGAGCACGATTTCGATTCTATGGTTTGCCGGCGCGTCGGCGATGGCGGGGTTGTTGAACATCGTGCCGCGTTATTTGCCGCGCTACGGCATGGCGCCTGATTGGGCCAAGGCGGCGCGTCCGCTGGCGCTGGTTTATACGGCGATTGCCTTTGTGGTGACGATCATTTTCAAGGCGAACGTCGAGGCGCAGGGCGGCGCGTATGCCACAGGCGTGTTGGTGTTGATGAGTTCGGCGGCGCTGGCTGTAACCTTGATCGCGCGCGGCGAAGGTGCGATGCGGGCGGCGTTCGCAACGATCACGCTGGTCTTTCTTTACACGACAGTCGTCAACATCTACGAGCGGCCCGAGGGCCTGAAGATCGCTTCGTTTTTTATCGGCGCGATTGTGATTGCCTCGTTCATCTCTCGCGCCATGCGTTCGACCGAGTTGCGCGTGGACAAGGTGATTTTGGATGAGACGGCACGGCGCTATATCGAAGAACTGGTCAGCGCGGGCCGCGAGATTCGCATTGTCGCCAACCGGCGCGAAATCGGTGATGTCAGTGAGTATCGCTTCAAAGAGCAAGAGAAGCGCGGCGACAATCACATCCCCAAAGAAGACCCGATCATCTTTCTGGAAATCAAAATTGGCGACGCGTCGGAATTCAGCGGGGTGATGCGTGTGCGCGGCGTGCAAGTCGGCGATTACCACGTGTTGCGCACCAAGAGTCCGGCAGTGCCCAACGCCATCGCGGCGTTGCTGCTGCACATCCGCAACGGATACAAAACCATGCCGCACGCCTATTTCGGCTGGACGGAAGGCAGCCCGCTCACTTACGCGTTGAAATTCATTTTGTTTGGCGAAGGCGACACCGCGCCCGTGACACGCGAGATTTTGCGGCAGGCCGAACATGATCCTGAGCAACGGCCGGCGATTCACGTGGGCGGGTGAGTTGCGGCGGTGGCGCGCGCGTCAGCCAGCAGGGTTGTCAACGTTGAGACATTGATTTAGCCCATAACCCACTGCTTCCTGACGCGCGTACTACCGTTTTATTGGCTTCAGCCGCAGTCGCAACAGTGCTAGGATGTGTCAGTCATAACACTGACGATGATCAAAGACCGCCCTTCGCAACGGTCTGACAAATTGCAATCCCCGCTTTATTCCAACAATGAACAACATGGCTGAATCCGTTACTTCGCTTAAAGGCGCAGAGAGTCCGCTTAAACGCTGGCTCTTGGCCGGCCAAGTCAAAGAAGTCGCCGGCCCGCACGAGCGCGAGGGGGTGCATCAAACTCATTCCTGGTGGCAGGTGATGTGTCTGACCGGCGTGGATTATTTTTCGACGCTTGGCTATCAACCCGGTATCGCCTTTTTGGCGGCGGGCGCGCTTTCGCCCATCGCGACATTGGTGTTGGTGCTGCTGACCTTGTTCGGCGCACTGCCGATCTATCGCCGCGTCGCGCACGAAAGTCCGCATGGCGAAGGTTCGATCTCGATGCTCGAAGCCTTGCTGCCGCGCTGGAAAGGCAAACTCTTCGTACTGGTGCTGCTGGGTTTTGTGGCGACCGATTTCATCATCACGATCACGCTATCGGCCGCCGACGCCACGGCGCACATCGTTGAGAACCCCTTTACGCCCGACTTTCTGCAACACAAAGTGCTGGTCACCCTGCTGCTCGTCGCCATGTTGGGCGCGATTTTTTTGAAGGGCTTCAACGAAGCGATTGGCCTGGCCGTCGTGCTGGTCGCGAGTTATTTGGTGCTGAATCTGGTGGTCGTCGCGGTGGGCCTCTATCAGGTGTTGACCCATCCGCAGCATTTTGCCGAATGGCAACAGGCGTTGCTGGCGCATCCCCGCGTGCAGGGGAATTCAATGCTCATCGTCGGCGTCTCGCTGATGCTGTTCCCCAAATTGGCGCTGGGTTTGTCCGGCTTTGAGACCGGCGTGGCCGTGATGCCGCTGGTCAAAGGCGCGGCGGATGACACGTTTAAGCGACCGCGTGGGCGCATTCGGAACACGCGCAATTTGCTGCTCAGCGCGGCCCTCATCATGAGTTTGATGTTGATCGTCAGCAGTCTGGTGACGACGCTGTTGATCGAACCAGCCAAGTTTGAACCGGGCGGCGCAGCCAATGGCCGCGCCTTGTCCTATCTGGCGCATCATTACCTGGGCGATTATTTCGGCACCGCCTACGATCTAAGCACGATCATGATTTTGTGGTTCGCGGGGGCGTCGGCGATGGCGGGGTTGTTAAACATCGTGCCGCGTTATTTGCCGCGCTACGGCATGGCGCCAGATTGGGCGCGCGCGACGCGTCCGCTGGTGCTTGTCTATACGATCATCGCCTTTGTGGTGACGATTGTCTTCGAGGCAGATGTGGATGCCCAGGGCGGCGCGTATGCGACGGGCGTGTTGGTCTTGATGAGTTCGGCGGCGTTTGCGGTGACGCTGACTGCCTGGCGCGAAGGTTGGGTGCGGTGGGCCTTCACGGCGATTACGCTGGTGTTTATTTACACGACGGTGGTCAACATTTACGAACGTCCCGAAGGCATCAAGATCGCGTCGGTCTTTATCTTTGCCATCATTCTGGCGTCGTTTATCTCGCGCGCGCTGCGTTCGATGGAACTGCGCATTGATCAAGTGGTGCTCGACGAAACGGCGCGCCGGTTGATCGGGACGGCGGTTTGCAAAGGGCGCACGATCCGCGTCGTGGCCAACCGGCGCGAGATGGGCGATGTCAACGAGTACCGATTTAAGGATCAAGAGAAGCGCGAGGCCAACCACATCCCGGAAAATGACCCGATCATCTTTCTGGAAATCAAAATCGGCGACGCCTCGGAATTCGGCGGCACTATGCGTGTGCGCGGCGTGCAGGTCGGCGATTACCGCGTGTTACGCACCAAGAGTCCGGCGGTGCCCAATGCGATTGCGGCTTTCCTGCTGCACCTGCGCGACGCCTATGGCAGCGCGCCGCACGCTTATTTCGGCTGGACGGAAGGCAATCCGTTTGTCTACGCGCTGAAATTCATTATGCTGGGCGAAGGCGACACCGCGCCGGTCACGCACGAGATTTTGCGGAAGGCCGAACCTGACGCGAAACTGCGCCCGGCAATTCACGTGGGTGGTTAAAGTGGAAATGTGGATGTTCGTGTGGAGGTAGTAATGAGCAGACAGTTGCTGAGCATCGAGAGTTTTATCGAAAAGCTGCGTGGCTTTGAGCAAGGCATGATCACGCGCGACGGCGTGTTGGATTTCTGTGCCGGCGTGCAAGTCAGTGACGCCTCGCTCGCGCCTTACGTGCATTTCGACGACAAGTTTTATACGCGCAATCTGATTTACCGCGACGATCTGTTTGAGGTGATGACAATCTGCTGGCAGCCGGGACAGAAAACCGCCGTGCACACTCATAATGGGCAACTGTGCTGGATGATCGCGCAACGCGGCAATCTGGCCGTGGTGGATTACAAATGGCTCGGCTGCGACCATCCTGAAAACCAAAACGTTGTCGGCATTGATTGCCTCGCCGGTTCCGAACACACCAAGCTGGAATTCGTGCGCGAGATTGACGCCTGCACGGGCGGACAGGTGCTGACGGCGGACAAGCTGCAAACGATTCACCGGCTATACAACCGCGACGAACCGTCGGTGAGCATTCACGTTTACTCGCGTCCGATTGATTCGTGTGTGGCGTTCGATATGGAAAAACAGGCGTGTTACCGGCGGCAGTTGGCGTATTTCAGCAAGTATGGCGAGGTGATGGCGAAGGAAGCGCAGGCCGTGGCCGCCAGCCCGCAGCTTGTACAAATTGGTCGCTGAAAGAACTTTCTGCTCACAAAGAAACAGCCCGGTCATTCGTGATGAATGACCGGGCTGAGTGTTTTTGGTTTCAGTGATGGTTAGAACTGCAAGCGTCCGCCTATCTGCAAGGCGCGCGGGCCGCCCGAACCGAAGACCTGACCGGCGCGGCTGGTCGGTTGACCAAAGGCTCCAGGTTGTTGAGAAAGGGGCTTGTTGGGGTCGTAATTGTACAAGTTGCCACTGTAACCGCCCAGGTTGGCGACGTTGAAGATATTGAACATCTCGCCAAAGATCGAAATCTTGAACCGATCTTCTTTGAACTTGAACAGCTTGGTCACACGCACATCTTGCGAGCGGCCCCAGGTGTCGCCGAATTCATAACTCGGCGGCAAGAACACCGTCGGGATCGCGCGATTGCGAGCATCGCGTTTGCCGGCGTAGGTCGCGTTGAAAGCGGCCACAGCCTTCTCCAGATCGCTCTTGCCACAACCGCGATTGAGGCAGTTATATTTCAGACCGGGCAGCGGTTCGTCATTGCCGTCACCGTCCAGGTCAACGTTGGGAAGCGAGGGCTGGAAGGGCCCGCGGCTGCCCATCGTCGAAATAAGACTGACGCCGAAGCCCTTCGGCAAATCCAGCAAACCCGAAAAGCTAAAGCTGTGACGCCCGCCTTGCGGCCCGAACGACTGGTTCCAGTTGTCGAGGTTGACGATGCCGTTGTGACCTTTTTGATCGGTTAGCGCGTAAGAGCCCGTGAATTGGAAACGCTTCGACATGCGCTTGTCCACCTTCAACAACATGGCGTTGTAGACCTGTCGCGCGCCGGGAATCCAGAAGGTGATCGCACCCACCGAACAATTGGCATTAGGGTCGTTCTGCTGTGCCGTAGTCGTGCATTGCGGGATGACCGGCGTTCGCACCCCGTTGATGTAGCGGTTGAAGCGGTTCAAATCCACCCCGTCAAAGCGCGCGTTGATGAACACGCGCCGCACCAGGTCAACCTGCAACACTGTGTCGTGACCGAGATCGCGTTGCACGCCGACGTTCATGTGATAGCTGTGTTGCACCGGATAATCATGCGGGTAAAGGTTGCTGGCGGCTTTTGACAGTTGAATACCGCGCACCGACAGGTCATTCAAGTTCGTGGGAGCCAACCGCGCCCGGACGCTGGCAATTTGCGCGTTGTAAATCTGCTGGAACTGTCCGATGGTGAGCGTGGAGAGAATGCCGTCACCCGGCAACGGCGCGCCAGTCGGCAACGGCACAAAGGAGGCGCCGTTGAACACCAAAATCGGGAAAGTGCCGGGATTGGTAAAGGCGGTTTGCGGGACTAAAGAACGACCATTGCCGAGAGGGCCGATGTACCCGCGTTCTTCCAAACGCCGCCACAACTCTTCGGTGTCCCAATAAAGGCCAGCTCCGGCGCGTATGACAGTCTTATTATTCTTGCCGACGTTCCAGGCACCGCCCAGCGAGGGCGAGAAATTGTTTTTGTTGACCGTCGTGGGGCTCAAGTTGCTGCCAATGAGCGGCGCAAGATATTTCGGGCGGTCAAGGTCTTTGTTGACCAGCGTGCTTTCATAGTTCCAGGCCAGACCGTAATTGAGCGTGAACTTGTTGTTGATCTTCCAGGTGTCTTGTCCGTGGAAGCGCAACCGGCGATTGATCTTCGCCTTGTCAATATTGTACGGCGGCGGCTGCCCTGGATCGCCCACGCCGATACGCCCGCCCACAAAAGGCAGGTTCAGGAAATCGTTGGTGGTCCTGATGGTCGTCGGCAAGGTGGGGTAAAGCTGCCCCAGCAATGGGCCAAATGGCAATGTCTTCATGAATTCCGGTGACAGCCCGGTGAGACAGCCGGGATCGCAATAACCCCAGAAACCCGTGCCCGGCGCGTGTTCGATCTCGGTGCCGAAACGGAAGCGATGGCTGCCCTTGATCCACGTTAAATTGTCGGTGAAGTTGAAGCGGCGCAGGTTACGTCCTTGTGTGGCATTCGACGTGTTGCCGATCGTGACATTCGTGCCGCTGATGCTGATTTGCGGACCCAGCAAGCCGACGCAATCGGGGCAAACGCTTGAATCCGGGAACAGGTTGCGGTTGCGCCAATAGGTGTAATTGAAGCGGAAGTCATTCACCAACGTCGCCTTGATGGACGATGTCACGCCGAGCAAGCCTTGAATGGCCTTGTTGGTATTTTGCAACCAGTTGGAAGGCAGCGCCGCACCGCCATTCGGCCCAAAGCTGCGATTCCAGTCGGTCGAGAGGCGCGCGTAGGTGCTGTGCTTGTCGTTGATCTTCCAATCCACGCGCGTGCTGAACAGCTTGACGCGATAGGGCGTGCTGAAACTACCCGTAAACCCTGCCGCCGAAGGCAGGTTCGCCTGGTATGTCACCAAGCCTGCCTGGTTGGTGTATTCGTAATTCGAGAAGAAGAACAATTTGTTCTTAACGATGGGACCGCTCATCGTCACGCCTGGATTGCGGCGCGCAAAGAACGGATCGGGCGCGAGCGGATTGCGCCCCAGCGTCGGCGTGGCCGCCATATTGTGATCGCGGAAAAAGAAATACGCGCCGCCGTGGAATTGATTGCCGCCTGTGCGCGACACCACGTTGACCGAACCCGTCGAGGTGATGCCCGTCGAGAGGTCAAAATTCAAAGACGAAAGCTGGAACTCCTGCACAATCTCCTGCGAGAAATTCATGCCCGTGCCGCCTTCGATGGAGTTGCGCACGTTGCCGCCATCAATCGTGATGGCCGTGCGCGCCGCCGAACCGCCCAGGATCGAAACCGAAAACTGCGCGTTGTATTGCGCTGTGGTGGCGGCGCTGACCGACACGCCCGGTTCCAGGAAGGCAAGGTTCAAAAAGTTGCGCCCATTGAGCGGCAACTCTTGAATCTTTTGCCGGGTGATGACCCCTTCTACCGCATGCGATTCGTAATTGATTTGCGCCGTTTGGTCAGCCGCCACGGTGACAATTTCACTCGCCTGGCCGACTTCCATTTGCATTTCAGCCTTGACGATAGCGCCCGTCACGACGGTGTATTCACGCAGACTGGTGCGAAACCCTTTGGCCTGTGCGGTGACTTCATACTCACCGGCGGGCAACAAGGGCGCAGAGAAGTTGCCGTCCGTATCGGAGGTGAGCTTGCGCTCGGCCCCAGTGGCCTTGTTTTTAATGGTGACAGCCGCGTTCGGAATGACGGCACCGGATTGATCTACGACCGTGCCGGAAATGGTTCCGGTCGGCACCTGTGCTTCGCTTATGGTCGGAAGCCAGGCGGTGAGACAAAAGCAAAACAGACCACTGATCAGCAAGAGTCTGACTAGCTCTTGCCGGGCCTGCGAGTAACTGGCGGAATCTCGCATGGAATGCCTCCTTAGGAGTGTTGAGTTGATGATGTGACAGTCAAAGTTGCCAGCCGGATAAGCTGTAACGATAACTACTCTGTTTGTGATGATACCGGTGTGTGAACCAGCCCAGCCGCTGTTTCACACGCTGCACCGCACAGAAAAGCGGCGACGCGGTGCGGATACGTTTGCCTTGAACGTGTCGTCATAAATCTGCGCATGTCGCCAACGCGATTGCCTACAGATCAATTGATTCCCAACGAAGCCCGTGTGCAATTAAGAGTTGCTGATTAAGTAGTATGCCCCGGTGCAGTAACATTACGCCGGGGCATTTGGAAAGTGGCGCGATTATAGCCGCCCCGCCCAAGGGTGCAAGGGGGAATCTATAAAAATAATGGGGTCCATCAAACATGTTCAACTACCTGAAAATGGCTGGACAGAAACGGTTGCGGGCCGCTAAGATTCGCGTTTCCCAGAGGTACTCGAACTGCTCCCGAGGGCACTAAATGATGCGTCTAGAGGGGCGCAAATGAGCGAATCCGCTGACAGCACACTTGAACACCGGTTGCAGCGCAACACTTACCTGGTCATTCTAGTGCTGTTGCCCATTGCCGGAGTTTGGTCGGGCTGGCGTATGACTCTGGGTGTGGCGCTGGGTGGGGCGCTTTGCCTGCTCAACAAAAACTGGTTGCAAAGCAGCCTGCGCGCCATTTTGAAAATTGCGGCGGAAAAGCAGGATGGCCGCGTGCCACCTTTCACGGCGGGTAAATTCATTTTCCGCTATTACCTGATCGCCTGTGTCATCGGCGCGGCGGTGTGGACGGGCTGGTTTCATCCGCTCGGCATTGGTATCGGCTTCGCCGCCCTGGTCGGCAGCGTGATGCTCGAAGCGGGTTATCAACTTTATCTCGTGCATTCATCCCATCAACCTCCTACTTCTGAAGAATAACTGGCATTTATGGCTTTACTGAATTTCTTGCAAGAACACGGGGCCGCCCAACCGGCGGCGGAACACGGGGCTGCTGCTGCCCAACATGGCGAAGCCGCTGTTGAGGCTGCGGGCCACGCCGTGGGAGCCGCTTCACACGAACATGTGCCGATCATTGTCGAAAAGTTGAATGACGTGTTCGGCCCAGCCATCTTCAATTTGCAAGCGCAAATCATGCCGCCCATTTACAAGGCGTTTCATTTCGGGCCGCTAAAAGTTTTCGGCGATCACTGGCCGGGCGAGGGCAAGAGCTACGAACAATATCGCGCGGCGGGTGAGTTGCCGTTGCCGACGCACGTGGTGATGTTTCTCTTTGTGGTCGTGATCGCGGTCGTCGTGTTGACGATCCTGCGCGGCAAGCTCTCGACCGAGAACCCGACCACCAAACAGCAAACCTTTGAAGTCGGCGTCGAAGCAATTCGCGGCTTTCTAAACGATCTGGTCGGGCCGGGCAGCATGAAACATTTCCCGGTCGTGGCGACGTTTGCGGTTTTGATTCTGATCTCGAATCTGACCGGCATGCTGCCAGATATGGTTGCGCCGACGGCGAATTTCAATATGACGCTGGCGCTCGCGCTGACTTCGTTCCTCTATTACAACTACGTCGGCATCCGCGAGAACGGCTTGGGTGGACATTTGAAACATCTCGCCGGGCCGGTGCCCTGGCTGGCCTTTCTGATGTTCCCCATCGAACTCGTCAGTAATTTGGCGCGCATCTTGACCCTGAGCATGCGCTTGTTCGGCAACATCTATGGCGAAGAGCAGGTGAGCGGCTCGATTTCGGCGATGATGCAATGGGGTGTGCCGGCGTTGCTGATGCCGCTGGGCTTGCTGACCTCGGTTTTGCAGGCGTTTATCTTCATCCTGCTCTCGATGTTTTATCTCGGCGAAGTCTCGCATCACAGCGATGAACAGCACGGCGAGGCGCACGGCGAAGCACACGCCGCCGCGCACTAAATAGTTTTTATCCGCAGCGGCGTAATAAAGCTGCTGCTCGTTCTTTCAAACGTAACCACGGCAGGCCACGCGGCTTGCCGTTCCTTTGGATGAGCCGGTCAACATTGAGCAGAAGCGGTTTCAACCTAAACACGAAGCGCAAACGTTGCGTGGCGCTTGCACTCCCCCAGGAGTTGCAATGCAGACCCGGCGTCGCATTCATCTCGAAGCCGCAGACGAGCAAGTTGAGCGCGCATATCCGTAAAGCCAAGCGGCAGGCAGACACTGGCGAACGTTTTATTTTTTATTTTTTCGCTGATGGACAGGCCCTGCCACTGCTAATCTTTCAATTCTTGGTAGTGATAACAATGTAAGGCAGCGATGTTGCAGCCGCGTAGCGGCGAGCGCGAATTTAGCCCGGCGTTTCAACGCCGGGAAGCGTGGCACGAATGACCCCCGTCGCGTAGCGACGGTTGAGACGGAGGCGTTTGCCGAACAGATTTCAAGCGTCGCTATGCGACGCGGAACTACGTGGTACCGCTACCGTGGGTTGAAACCCACGGCTAAATTCAGCTGTCGCTACGCGACAAAACAAAGAAGCCTTACATTTTTATCACCACCCAACTCTACGAAGGAGAAACCATGAAACGTAACTTGATTCGGCTGAGCATCGGCGCGCTGACGGTGTTGGGTTCGGCGCTGACGGCGCTGGCGCAAACGCCGGGTGCGGCGGAAAGCAATAACAAGGGACTGGGCTACATCGGCGCGGTCGTCGGCTTCGGCATCGCGGCGGGCCTCTGCGGTCTTGGCCAGGGCCGTGTCGCGGCGGCGGCTTGCGAAGGCCTGGCGCGCAATCCGGGCGCGTACAAAGGCGTGCCGCTGCCGTTGATTCTGGGCTTGGTGTTTATCGAAACCCTCGTGATCTTCACGCTGGTGGTCGTACTGTTGATCGTACCGGGTAAGTAGACTGGGCGGGCGACAGCGAATTCGTATGAGGCGCAGCGGATTTCCGTTGCGCCTCACGCTTTTTGTAAAGAGAGTCTTTCCCACGAAGCCACACGAAGGGAGCACGAAGAAGTAGACAGGATTCACAGGATTTTTTGCAGGATGACCACCATGGCTTTTGACCAACGAGCCGTCCTGTAAATCCTACCCTTGATCTTGTGAATCCTGTCGAGTGTCTTCGTGATTCTTCGTGTGGCTTCGTGGGAGAGCCTAACCAAATGTCGTTATGCCTCGGCGACTCAGCTTTCCGCGGTTGCGCTTGCAACAACAACCGCTGCTTTTCATTGCCACATCATTTATCGGCGGCCTGTTGGTGGCGGCGCGCTGGCAGCTTGCTCCGCGCACCTGGTTGATCGCGTTGGCTTGCGTCTGGATAGTCAGCGCAATTGGCTGGCTCAGCCGTTGGCAAAATCAAACGCTACAGTGGCTGCTGACGCTCTGGTTGCTGAGCGGCTGTTTTGTCGCGGGCGCAACGCTCTATGCCTTGCAGCAAGCCGGCACCGGCCCGCAGCGTGTGCGCAGCATTTTCGAGCGCGGCGAATTGCGCCACGACGAAGCGTGCGAAGTCTGGGGCACGCTCGACGCCATGCCCGAACTCGCGCCGGATCGCATCTACCTGACCATCGCGGTCGAGCGCGTCGCCGCGCTCGGCAAAGAGCAAGCGGCCAGCGGCACGGTGCAAATGGTCGTGCCGTTTCAGGATTTTCAAGCGCGGCTCGATTACGACGCCTTGCAATTGGATTACGGCAGCCGTGTGCGCGTGCTCGGTTTCCTCAGCAATCGCGGCGGCTATCGCAATCCGGGCGCACCAGAGTTTGACGAGTTGCTCGAATTTCGCGGCTTCGATGCCAGCGGTTGGGTGAAGCATGCGCTGCTGATCGAAGGTCTCGGCACAGGTCAGCGCAACCGCGTCTTGTGGCGTTTGTACCGGCTGCGGGCGCGCGCTTTAGCCGCCATCCTCGGTATCAGCAAACAACCCGCAACCGGCATTCTCGCGGCGGCCTTGTTGGGCAATCGTTACTTTCTGGATCGCACGACCGCGCAAACCTTCCGCGAAGGCGGCACCTTTCACCTGCTGGTGATCTCAGGCTTGCACGTCGCCCTGATCGCCGCCGTCTTGCTGTGGCTGACGCGCTGGTTGCGGCGCGAACGCTGGTTGCAATTCGGCGTGGTGACGCTGTGTTTGTGGGGCTACGGGCTGATGGTGGGCGCGCAGCCTTCGATTATGCGCGCGGTAGTGATGATTACGGTGGCGCTGGTTGGGCAGTTGTTGTACCGCTCGGCGCTCGGCGCAAACACGCTGGCGGGCGCGGCGCTCGTGTTGCTGGCGTGGCAGCCGCGTGATTTGTTCAACCCCGCGTTTCAACTTTCGTTTTTGACGGTGGCCGCGATTGTCTTGCTGGCCGCGCCTGTTTATGAACGCTTGCGGCAAGTGGGCGTCTGGCAACCGAATGCGACGACGCCCTATCCGCCACGCACCTTGCGTTGGGTGAAATGGCTGGCCGAACTGTTGTTTTGGAATGAGCGAGAGTTTCGGCAAGAGATGACCGAGGCGCGCATACGCTACAGCTTGGAGAAAGCACAAGCCGCGCGCTGGTTGAATCGCAGTCGCTTGCAATGGCCGCTGCAATGGATTGCCGCGACTGTCTTCACGACGACTTGTGTGCAAGTGGCGCTGTTGCCGCTGATGGTCGTGCACTTCCACCGCTTCTCAATCGTCTCGCCGGTGACGAACGTAGTCGAAGGTGTGCTGGTCTTTGCCTTGATGCTGGCGGGCGCGGGGCAATTGTTCGTTTATGCGTTGAGCGTGCGCGCGGCGGTGTGGCTGGCGCCGCTGGTGAACTGGCTGGGCGCGCTGACTGTGAAAGCGGGGCAATGGCCGTTGCTGTGGTCGCGGGCGAGCGTGCGCATGCCGGATTGGGGGCCGGGCGCGGCGTGGGTTTATGGGATATTCTTTGCGTTGATCCTGTTGCTGATTTTGCTGGTGCACGCCTGGCATCCGTTGCGCAAGGGCGATGAGGCGGGGGCCGAATGGCGGCGCTCATTTGGACGCATGGCTGGCGTCTTGGCCGTGAGCGCGATTGTCGTGCTGAGTTGGTTGTTGATTGCGCATCCGTTCCCGCACCGCTTCGCACGCGGGCGCTTGAGCGTGACCTTTCTCGATGTCGGGCAGGGCGATGCGATCTTCATCAGCTTTCCGCACGGGCAAACCATGTTGCTCGATAGCGGCGGACGTCTGGGTTATGCGCTTCGGCAAGAGCAGGGCGAGGGTGAACCGAGCGAGGATATTTTCATCGAAGACCGCATCAGCGTGGGCGAAGCGGCGGTCTTGCCCTTCCTCTGGCAGCTTGGCTTGAAGCGGCTGGATTACATTGCGGCCACGCATGGTGACAGCGATCACACCGAAGCATTCGCCGAGGTCATCCACGCGCTGTCTATCGGCCAAGCTCTCGCGGGCAGCGTGCCGCGCGCCAATGAAAGGCCCGACTTATTCACGCGAGCCGTGCGCGCACGCGGCCTGCCGTTGCGTTTGCTGAAACGTGGCGAAATGTTGAATCTGGATGGTGCGCGGCTGGAAGTGCTCTCGCCCTTTGCTGACGCGGGCGAAGTCAAACCGTCAGACAACAACGCCTCGCTCGTGCTGCGCCTGACGCTGGGCCAACGCGCCTTCCTGCTGACCGGCGATATTGAAAAAGAAACCGAAGCGCGGCTGGTGGCGAGCGGTGAATTGCAAAAGGCCGATGTGCTGAAGGTCGCGCATCACGGTTCGCGGACTTCGACGACGGCGGCGTTTTTGGCGCGCGTGCAACCGCAACACGCAATCATCTCGGCGGGCAACCCCAGCCCCTTCGGCCATCCGCATCCCGAAGTGGTCGCGCGCTTACGAGCGGCAAATGTGCAACTCTGGCAAACCAGTCGTTGCGGTGCGATCACGATTTCAACGGACGGCGCGGATTTGCAAGTCGGCACGTTCGTCAAGTGCGCGCCTTGACCAAAAGCTTTGCCGCAGATGAACGCAGACAAACGCGGATCAACTATGCCGCCACTTGTGCCAGCACCTCTTCAACCTCTCTGGGAAAAGCGACAGGCAGAAAAAAATCCTGGGGGTAGAGCGCCGTTTCGCCGGCCTCATCAGTCACCCGCACCAAGCCTGCTTGCGAATAGGTGGCGGTGTAAACCTTACGCGGTATCAACAAGGCAGGGTCGTCTGTCTGTACGCAAAGTGCGTAACGGGTTTGCGCTTGCGCAGTGGTGGGTGGGACTTCCACCACAAATTCACGAGCGGCTCGCTTTTCACCCCGCAAAATTTGCTTGGCCTCGCGCACGCTTTGCAACAACGCTGAAAAATTTGTCTCGTTCATTGGTTGGAAAGTCCCTTCACTTCTTTGTGCAATGCCCTGATTTGCTCTTCAGACAAATCTGCTTGTTCGTTCTTGGCGTATATGTCGAGCATGATAATCACATCTTCCGCCACCACCCAAAAATAGATTACTCGCGCGCCGCCACTTTTGCCACGCCCAGGCAACGCCACGCGCACTTTGCGAATGCCGCCGCCGCCTTTGATGAGATCGCCTACTGCGGGAAATTCCGCCAGTTGGAGTTGAAGCTTGGCATACGCCTCATCGCTGAGCAGTTCAACGACGCGTTCGGAAAACCGCTTTGTTTCTCGAAAGGCCAGTAACTTCATAACCCCAACTTCTTCCACTTTGCATCAACCATCTGCTTCACCTCAGCGCTCGTCTGATTCTCCTTCGGCCAGCGCCGCGTGAAGCCTTCCGCTTTCCATTTGCGCGTGCCGTCAATGCCCATCTTCGAGCCGAAGCCCATCTGGCGCGCGGCGTGATCGAGCACGTCAATCGGCCCCAGCATGAATTGAATGTCGCGTTCGGGGTCAATGTTGTTGAGCACCTTCCAGGCGACTTCGCTGTAATTCTGCACGTCCACGTCTTCGTCAACAACGACGATGCATTTGGTGAACATAGCCTGGCCCATGCCCCAGATGGCGTTCATGATTTTGCGCGCGTGGCCGGGGTACTGCTTGCGAATCGAGACGAGCATCAGATTGTGGAAGACGCCTTCAAACGGCAGGCACATATCCACGATCTCCGGGAACTGGCGTTTCAACACCGGGAAGGTGATGCGCGTGATGGCCCAGCCCATCCAGCAATCTTCCATCGGTGGTTTGCCGACGATGGTCGCCTGATAGATCGGATTGCGCCGGTGCGTGACGGTCGTGACGTGAAAGACGGGATAGGGTTCTTCCAAAGTATAAAAGCCGGTGTGATCGCCGAAAGGCCCTTCAATACGGCGTTCGGCGGGATCAACGTAACCTTCCAACACAATCTCGGCGGTTGCGGGCACTTCCAAATCCACCGAGACGCACTTGACCAACTCGATGGGCTTTTCGCGTATGAAGCTGGCAAAGATCATCTCATCCAGATCGTCGGGCAACGGCAGCGTCGCGGCAAACGTCGTCATTGGGTCGCCGCCAATCGCGACGGCGACTTCCATGCGTTCGACGCCTTTCTTCTCCAGTTCGCGGTGATGCGCTGCGCCGTGTTTGTGCATCTGCCAATGCATGCCGGTCGTGCATTCGTCGTAAACCTGCATGCGGTACATCCCGACGTTGCGTGCGCCCGTGCGCGGGTTGCGCGTGAAGACCATCGGGAAGGTGATGAAGCGCCCGCCATCGGCTTCCCAGCATTTCAGGATCGGAAAGTCGAACAGGTTGAATTCGCCCGCGCGTTTGATGACTTCCTGACACGGGCCGGCTTTTACCTCTTTCGGAAAGTACTTTCCCAACTCGGCCAGCTTCGGCAGCATCTTGACCTTCGCCAGCAAGCCGGTCGGCGATTTGAAATCGAGCCATTCGGTCAGCCGCGCGGCCACGTCGTCTACGCTCTCGGTGGCGAGCGCGATAGCCATGCGGCGCTGGCTGCCAAAGGCGTTGATGAGCACGGGAATATTGCCGCCGTCTACGTTTTCAAACAGCAAGGCCTTGTTGCCGTCTTTGGCTTTCGAGACGCGGTCGGTGATCTCAGTGATTTCCTGATCGCTGCTGACGGGGGTTTTGATGCGTTTAAGTTCGTTGTGTTTTTCGAGCGCGCGGATGAATTCGCGCAAGTCTGCATAAGCCATAATAGTCGGGTCTTGGGATTAGGGGCTAGGGGCTAGTGTCCCTGGCCGGAGTCCGAATTTATTGCAATTTCGCGCGCAGGGGTTTTTGCAGGCCGCGCAGCATTTTGCCGAGTTCATCGGCTTTTGCAGTGATCAGTGTTTGGGATTCAGCGGTGAGATACCCGAATTGTTGAGCAAGAAGTATTTGAGTTTCTACTTCAGCCAAAGAACCGAGCGCAAAGGAAAGATGGTGTAGAAACTCTTTGGTCGAATCGCGCGCATGACCTTCAGCGATGTTTGAAGGAATCGAAACAGCAGCACGTTGAAGCTGGCTACAAAGACCGAAAGTTTCAGCCTTCGGAAAGTCACGCGTGACTTGATAGACATCGGCAGCCAACGCCATCCCCATTTGCCAAACCTTCAAGTCTTTGTAGCTCGCCACACTCATACTAGCCCCTAGCCCCTCTCCCCCAGCCCCTTCTCACGGATTCCATTTGCGGAAGGCGTAATGCGGAGCGACCGCCAGGCTCAGCCGTTCGTAATCGGCGGGTCGGTCAATGTCTTCCAGAATGCTGGGCGCATCCACCGGCACTTCCAGCACTTCATCGGGATAACGGTCGAGCAGCGCCTTCAGTCCATACGGCACATCGTCGGGCAGCAGCATCAACTCTTCCTCAAAGTCAGTGCTGAGGATGATGGGATGCCCGCGCTTGCCGTCGTGTGTCGGGATGACGATGCGCTTTTTGCCGTTGCGATAAGCGTCAATCAACTGGTTGATGACGGCGCTGGTGATCATCGGTTGGTCAACCAGGGCGATCAAGACGGCTTCGGTTGCCGGGGCGATTTGCCCCCAACCGGTCTTGACCGAACTGAACATGCCTTTTTGATAATTGGGATTGATGACGTATTGCACGCCCGCGCCGGCCAGCCGTTGTCGCACGTCGAGTTCGCGGTGGCCCAGCACGACGAAGATTTCATCGAGTTTGGAATCGTGCAGTTGCTGCACGCATTCGCCGATGACGGTGCGCGTGCCCCATTTCAACAGGGGTTTGAACGCGCCCTCCATGCGCTTCGATTCGCCGGCGGCCAGCAAAATTCCTGCGATCATTTTTGTATTTGCCTCCTGATTTGTGCGGGTAAGTATTACGGCGTTAGCTTGGCACGAAGCGGCGCTGACAGGCAAGGGTTGAATTGCTCAGTGAAAGTTCGGCGGATTCAAAAAGAAGAGGGCCGTGCAGGTGCCGTTGAGCAGCAGTGTGATGGCCGCGCCGATAATCAGCCCTTTGACCATGCCGGGCCGGTTTTTCTTTTTGTAGCTGATGATCGCCGGGATGACATAAACCAATTGCGTCAGGCCGATGGCGACGAGCGAGACGCCGACGCTGATCACCGCGAGCGGGATTTGAATCAGGTGCAGCAAGAGCAACAGTCCAAGGCCGAGCACCCAATCGGGGATCGGCGGCGGCGGTGTTTGATTGTGAAGCTCCGGTTCGTTTTGCATTTCAGTGTTTTGGAGTAAACGCATAGAGCAAGCCCATGCAAGTCGCCGCATTCAGCAAGAAGGTGAGCGCCGCGCCGATCATCAAGCCAATCATCATGCCCGGACGCTGTTTGACACCGGCGACGACAATCGCCGGAACGATGTAAAGCCCCTGCGAAAAGCCAATCAAGACGAACGACACGCCACCGGATAAAAACGCCAGCGGCAGTTGGATCAGATGCAGCAAGAGCGTCAGGCCGAGGCCGAGCAGGATGTCGCGGCTAAATTTTGGTGGCGGTGGTGTGTTCAACATCAATTTATTGCTACGGCCAATGGCTCATAACATAAGCTGTGCAAGTCGCGTTAAGCAGGAACGTGATGGATGCTCCAATAATCAAGCCTTTGACGTAGTCGTCACGGTTATTGCTTTTGCAAAGTACGATCGCAGGCAGAATGTACAGCAACTGGCTGATGCCAATGAAGAAGAATGAATAGCCGCCCGTGACTGGCCCCAACACAAATTGGAGGCCATGCAGCGCAAACGTTATCATCAACCCAAATTGCCATTCATCTGGCGGCGGCTCGTCTTCTCCGAACATCTCAAACTCCTTCAGCAAGCTTGCGCAACCCCGCCAGTCGCGTTTCTTCCAATCCATCCCGGTAAAACAGATTGTACGTGTCGAAGGGAATCAGCCGTCCGTCGGGATGCACGATGTGCACGCAACTTTTCTTGACCGAGCGCACGTCGAAATCATAGGCGTCAATGAACTGCATAATGATCACGCGGAACAGATTCTGATAGCCCAAGCCATCCGGTGCCACCGCCATTGGCAAACAACAGAGCAAGTCGCGCAAGCTCGCCGCGCTCGATTGCGGCGAATGATTCGTAGCAAACAATTTGAAGATCGCCGCGCGCACGTCGTCGTCCTGTTCGTAAATGATCGTGTTGCGCCGCCCTTCGATCAGCACTTGCGGATCAATCAAGCCGGTGAGCGGCACGACTTGATCGCCCAGCTTGATTGCATACGCCATCGCCAATGCATCGGGGTGACACGGCACGGGGATGATGTCTTCCGGTCTAAAAACTGTTGTCTGTTCCAGGATGCGCCGCCGCACTTCGGTCAGCGTCAGGCGGTCGCGGGCTGGGTCGTAATTCTCAGTGCGCCCGGCGGCTTGAATCGGTTGCAGCGTCACGCCGCGCACGCAAGGCTGTTGCAGTGCGAAATCAATGATCTGGCCGACCTCGTCATCGTTCAGGCCTTTTTTCAACGTCACGACCAGCGTCGTCGAGATGCCCAGCTGGTTCAGCCGTTCAAGCGCCTGTGCGCGGATGCGCCGCAGGTCGGCCCCACGCAATTCCTGCAAGGCTGCGGCCTTGAACGAGTCGAATTGCAGGTAGATTTCAAAGTCGGGCATGAACTCGGCTAACTGAGCGGCAAAGGCTTCGTCCTGGGCGATGCGGATGCCGTTGGTGTTGACCATCAGGTGGCGAATCGGGCGCGCCTTGGCGAGTTCGAGCACTTTGAAAAAGTCCGGGTGCAGCGTCGGTTCGCCGCCCGAAATTTGCACCACATCCGGTTCGCCCTCGTTGCGCACGACGGCGTCGAGCATGGCTTCGATTTGGGCGAGCGAGCGGAACTGTTGCCGCGCCGGGCCGCTCTCGGCGTAACAGATCGGGCACGTCAGATTGCAGTAATCGCAAATCTCGATCAGCGTCAGGCACGAATGCTGTTCGTGATCGCTGCACAGCCCGCAATCATACGGACAGCCCCATTTGACCGGCGTGTTGTAACGCAGCGGCATTTCGGGCGGCTTGATGAAAACCTCACGGCAGCGGCGGTAATACTCGATGTCATCGGCGACGAGCACCCGCTCCGCGCCGTGTGTCGGGCAGCGTTTGAGCAGCAGGACGTTGCCATCCTCAAACACGATCTTGCCTTCGACCTTGCGATAACAGGTCGAGCAGATCGAGATGGCTACGTCGTAGTAGAGATAAGGGCGGATGCGGTCAGTCATAGTCTTACTGCGTTTGTTTAGCGCCTTGAGATTGTGATCTATCTGGGATGCAAAGCAAAGTTTTCAATTAACCCTCATCGTGAACAGCCTATTGATGGAGCAACCGAGCCACAGCCAGCACGATCATAAATACCCCAAAAAAGATCAGGATCAATCGCATTCGGAGTGGTACTGGACCACGACTCGTGGATCCAGGCATTGCCCCTCTGACATGGGTCATAAATATTCCAAAAACTATGAGCAGCACGCCGATACAGAGCATTTGCCAGTGCTCATTAGTGACGATCTCTTTAACTGAGAGTGGCAGATAGTCGAAAAGCACAGGGAGCAAAAAAATCCAAAACAAGGCCAAAAAGAAACCCAGCAAATTTTTAGTCTTAGCCGCTTTGCGTTCTACTGGTGAAATTTCTCTGTCGCTCATCAATGGCCTCCTGTTGTTTGGTGCTGAGGAACTGAACGCGCGCATAATAAACTAACATCCCCAAGCACGCCCATTGAATCCCTGTCAGTCCGCCAATCGTTCCGCCCGGCTTAATGAAATCCACGGCCAGCCGGAAGACGAAATAGCCCACCATAAACGTCTTGAACAAATCCCCGTTGCGATACGCCCGCCGTGACATTCGATAAATCCAGAACGCCAGCAGCGCCAGCCAGACGATTTCATAAAGCTGTGTGGGATGCCGCCGCAGGCCGTCGCCGAAATCCACGCCACACGGCAACGCGGTCGCCAGGCCATAGGTGTCGTCTTCCAAGCCGGAAAGAAAACAGCCGATGCGCCCGATGGCGATCCCCGCGCACAAGGGCAACGCAAACAGATCGCCTGTGCGCGCCGTGATGCCCAACCGTTGCTTGGCCCATTCGACAGCGAACAGTCCGCCGATCAGGCCGCCCACGACGGTTTTGCCGCTCATCAAAAAATAAGGGTTGTGCCAGTTGCGCAAAAACAGATGCGGGTCGGCGAACCAGTTGAGCACTTTGCTGCCGAGCGCCGCGCCCACGCTGGCGGCGGCGACGACCCACATGCGGTGCTCGAAATTAACGACATCGCCGTGGCGTTTGCGTTGCCACCGGTAAAGGAAATAGCCAATGGAATAGGCTAGGCTTTCAAGCAGCCAATGCGCGTGAAGGACGAGCGGGCCGAGATGGAAGCGGACGGGGAAGCTCATGGCTTGTGTATACACGTGGCACGAGGAAATGAACAATGCGGATGGAAGTGATTAGCGCGACTTGCAATTGGATGTATGGCGTGGCGTGTCGCGCCGAGGCGGTACCGCGCGCGTGAGCAAGCGGCGCATTGAGTAGACGGACTGGTGCAGCGGCGTAGTCTCCGCTTGCTCACGCGCGCGGTACCGCCTCGCGCCGCGATTTTTCCGTACACCAAAGTGAAAACTCAACTAGGCGGCCTTCAAGCTGATGGCGACCTCAAATCCAACGGGTTGCAGGTTGTGCGCGGCGACGCTGCCTTGACAGGTTTCGACGCAGCTTTTGACGATGGCGAGGCCCAGACCCGCGCCGCCGGTGACGCGGGCGCGGTCGGCTTCGAGGCGGTAAAACGGATCGAAGATTTTATGCAACGCCTCAGCGGGCACGCCGGGGCCGCAATCTCTGACACTGAGGTTGACGCGGTTGTCGTGTTGTGTGGCAGCCACTGTGATGGGGCCGGAGGTTCCGGCATAACGTAGGGCGTTGCGCAACAGGTTGCTCACGGCGCGCGCCAGCAATTCAGGTTGCGCGGTAACGTTGAGGGCGGCGTCTACCTCGACGTTGATGGGCAGTTCTTGGTTGGCTTCGCGTTCGATCACGCCAGCGATCAGCGGGCGCAGGCGGACGGGTTCCAGTTTGATCGCTGGGCCGCGCATCCCCGCTTTGGAAAAGGCCAGCAATTCGCTAACGAGGCGCGACATCAGTTCGACTTCTTCCTGCACGTCAGCGATGTAAGCGCACTGGTCTGGGGTGGCGCGTTGTTCGAGGATGCTCAGCGCGAATTGCATGCGGGCCAGCGGCGAATTGAGTTCGTGCGAGACGTCGCCGAGAAAGCGTTTCTGCCCCTGCACAAAGCCGCTCAACCGCACGGCCAGATGATTGATGGCCTTGCCCAGCCGTCCCAATTCATCCGTGCGCCGCTCGTTGACGCGCACGTCGAAGTGTTCATCGGCAATCTGTTCGGTGGCCGTCGTCAGTTGGGCGACGGCGCGCGTGAGGCGGCGCACGAACGGCAGCCAGAGCAGAATCGAAAGCGCCGCCACACAGGCCGCCATCAGCAGCCAGGGTTTGGCGCTGAAAAACAACCCGTGGGCCGAGCGCGAATCGGACACGACCACCAGGGTGGCGCGGGTCATTTCGGTTTTGTCCAACTCGGCCAGCCCCAAGGCCAAGCCGAACCAATACCGCGTTGGATTGGCGGTCTTGTGCATAAACCGCAGCCGGACAGGTGGGCCTTGCTTTTCATCATGGATATTGGGTTTAGGCCCTGGCGGTTGGCGCGGTGGCCCTAATTTCAAGTCAGCCAGCAAGTCGGCGGGCAGCGCCATTGCCGGGCCGCCCAATTGTTCGCCGGTATTGGCCACCAGCAGGAACTCGGCCTGATAGGCGTCGCTGAAGCGCTTCAGTACTGCATCGCGTTCCGCGTGCGGCTTGTCGTTCACTTCGGGACCCAGCAGGCGCAACATTCCTTCCAGGCGCTCATTTCCTTCGCCCTGAAAGATCGCCAGAGGGCTGAGCCGGTATTGCAGGTTGATAAAGATCAACAGCCCCGTGCCCAGCACCAGCAGGTTCAGGAAAGACCAGAGCAGAATTTTGGTGAACAGGTTGAACTGCAAACGACGCATGGGGCGCTCTCACTCTTCCGCCGTGCGCAACAGCATGTAACCCGCCGAACGCACGGTTTTGATATAGCTGGGATTTTTGGGATCGTCGCCGAGCTTGCGCCGCAACGAAGAGATGTGCACGTCAATCGAGCGGTCAAAGACTTCGTAATCGCGTCCGCTGATTTCATCCAGCAAATGATCGCGGCTCAGCACACGATCCGCCGCACGCGCCAGACAGGCCAGCAAATCGAATTCGACCGGAGTTAGCACCAGCGTCTGGCCGCGTATGGCCGCGCGGCGTGCCGCCAGATTGACAGACAATTCCTGGATGCTAAGTTCTTCAGCTTCGAGCGCGGCTTGTTGGCTGGTGATTTGGGCGCGGCGCGTCACGGCGCGCAAGCGCGCCAGCAATTCGCGGGTCGAGAACGTTTTGGGCAGGTAATCATCCGCGCCGATTTCCAGCCCGACGATGCGATCAGCTTCGTCGCCCAGCGCGGTCAGCATCAAGACCGGCACAGTGGAATCACGCCGCAACTGGCGCAAGACCTCAAAGCCGTCCATGCCCGGCAGCATGCAATCGAGGATGACGGCTTGATAGTCGCCCGTGCGCGCTTTTTCCAACCCCTCAGGCCCGGTGTGAGCGCTCTCGACTTCATAACCGAGCGGGGCAAGATAATCCCTGACCAGGCGGCAGAGCTTCTGGTCATCGTCCACGATCAATAATTTGGTTTTGGGGTAATTGTCAGCTTCCATCACACGCACCCATCCATCCCTCTCTTCGCTGGCCACTCGACGGCTATTCAACTGCCAATGTCGAAGTCGTTGGGTGTGTGACTCGACTTCGCGCCTAGTGTAATCGCTTTGCTGGCCGAAGGCAGCGATCTTTACCATCCCTTAACAAATTTCCGTTGCGCCCAAATAAAAGGTTTACACCCGTCCCTTATCTTTCACTCGTTGGCCGCCTGCCCAATGACACCGCCAGACAGCGCGTCGCGGCGGTTGATGGGAAGCGGTCGGGATAACCAAAACAAAGGGAGGTCGGTGTATGGATCGGGATCTGAAAATGTTGTGCTGGTTGGGCGTCTTTGCCTTGCTCTATGTGATGAACACGTTGACCGGCTTGGTCAACTAGGTCTGAAACGCAGCCTGGACGGAGGTGCACGATGAACGGTGGAAATCATGCGAGTAAACCGCTGGCGAGTGAACCGCTGGCAAATTATGCCAAGCGGCTGCGGCAGGAATTACAACTCGACATCAATCAATGGTGCCGCATCAAAGCGCTGCATCGCAGAGGCGGCAAGGCCGCGCAACCCCTGTTGGAACAATTGCATCAGCTTGGCCAGCAAATCTATGCTTTAAGCGAAGACGCCAGCTTGGGTGATCGCGTGATGTATGATTTGGCCACCCGGCGCGGGCGGCTCGAAGTGGAACTCGCCCGCCTGCTGTCGCACACCGCCGCAGCCATCTATCAGGTTTTTACTCCGGAACAACAACATCGGCTGGTCACCTTGCGGCGGCATCTCAGTCTGCGGCAGGTGGCGGTCTTATAGGGTTGTGGTGCGCGGACTTCGGGGCAGGCTAGGTTTCAATACCCGTGAATTGAGGACGTCAGGCATCCCCCTTGGCGTCATTGCGCCCCTTGCCACGCGGCTTGCTGAAGGCAGCGCACCACTTCATTCTGTGCAACTGGCCGGCGGAGCCTTTGGAGTGCGGCGGCTCGACGCCGCTTTGGTATATCCTTCAGCGCGAAAAGCAATCAAGGCGACGGACAGCCACAGTGTCTTTGGCTAGCGGTTTTGTCTAATGCCGAGAGGCCATACCAAAGCGGCGTCGAGCCGCCGCACTCCAAAGGCTCCGCCAGTCAAATAAGCACAGGCTTCCATTAGTTGTACTTGCGCAGGTCGAAACCATTTCTCCGGTTTTGTGCCTCTGTGGCAAAGTTTCTGGCCTTACAGTTCTTATTCCTTGAACATTTCCGCCAGATGCTCAAACGGCGTGTTGAAGCTATCGGCACGCACCGGCGATTTGCGCGGCGGTTGGCCGCCCGCGTTAGTGGCTGTGGCGGCTTGGGCTTGCTCCAGTTGAGGTTCCGGTTGCGGCGTGGGCGGTTCGGGTGGCGGCGTTTCGAGAGTGCGCACGCGGTAAATCGGACGCTCGAACATGGCCGTCATCCGCGTCCAGTCACCGTGTGCGTGCGGTTCGCTGATGAGCCGTTGCATGGCTTCGACTTTGGAATCGAGGTCGTCCAGGTACGACAGCATCAACGCTTCGGGCGTGAGCGGCAACTTGGGCGAGCCGTATTCCAGCTTGCCGTGATGCGAGAGCAACAGGTGCAACAGATGGCGGCGCAATTCGTCGGGGAAGTCGGGGATGTTGCGAATGTGGTCGTGCACCATGATCGTTTCCATCGTCAGATGGCCGATCATCTGGCCTTCGTTGGTGTAACCGAAGCCGCGCTCATAACTCAGTTCGTCAATCTTGCCGAAATCGTGCAGCACCGCGCCGGTTTGCAGCAAATCCAGATCAATGCCCGCGTAATGCCCGCCCACCTTGTGTGCCAGTTTCAGCAACGACAACGTGTGTTCCAGCAAGCCGCCCAGATAGGGATGGTGCATCGTCTTGGCCGCCGGGGCGCGTTTGAATTTCCGCACCGTCGCCTCATCGGCAAAGATGTTTTCGAGCAGTTGTTTCAGGTGCGGATTCCGGAATGCGCGGACGATGCCCATCAACTCCGTGAACATTTCGTCCACATCGTATTTGGTGGTGGGGAAGTAGTGCGCCGGATCAATCTCGTGATCGCCGCACTTGCGCACGCGATGCAACGAGAGCTGCAACTGATTGCGGTAGGTATTGACCAGCCCGCGCGCAAACACAAAATCGTCACGGTCAAAGGTGTCAATCGCGTCTTCGAAATTGTCCCACCACTGTCCGACGATGTCGCCCGTGCGGTCGGTCAGCGTGATCAGGGCAAATTGGCCGCCGGTCTTTTTGCTGCGCAGTTCTTTGGTTTTGACCAGAAAGGTGGTGCTAATGGTCTGGTTGGGGGTGAATTCGCTGATGAAGATTTTTTGCATTCATTACGAGTAGTCAGTAGTCAGTAGCCAGTAGTCAGTAGAAATTTCTACTGACTACTGGCTACTGACTACTGACTACTGCTCCTGACTACTTTTCAGTGTTGTTAGCTTTCGCGGTGGCGGCAGCGTCCTTCTTATCCTTGTCCTTCTTGTCTTTCTTCTGCTTCTTCTTTTCGCTGTCGTCGGCATAGGGCGTGTGTTTGATCGAGGCTGATTTGACTTTGCTGTCAGTGAATTGATAACGCGGATCAATCTCGATGAAGGCATCGTTGCGCAGTTTGGCCAGATAAGTGTCAATCTGTTTTTCACTACGTTCGCCGGTCAGATTTTGCCCAACGGCTTCCTGCACTTCGCGGTCTTCAAAGGGACGTGCGACGGCTTCCTTGCGCGCGTTCACGCGAAAGATGCTGTAGCCGTTCCCAATCTTGACTGGGGCGCTGACTTCGCCCTCTTTCAGCTTTTCGACGGCTTCGCGAACTTCCGGTGCTAGTTCGCTGAGTTTGAGCGTGCCAATCGCGCCTTTCTTGGCCGCCGTGGGGGCGTCTTCGGAGAGGCGCTGGGCCAGCGCTCCGAAATCCGCCGCCGTGCTGGCTTGCGTTTGGGCCTCTTGGGCGCGCTTGAGCGCCGCGTCGGCGTCCTTGCCGACGGCAATGAAGATGTGACTCAGCGTGACTTCGCCGGGCGTGGCAAACGCCTGCTTGTTCTTTTCGTAAAAGTCGCGTTTGTCTTTCTCGGTCAGGCCGAAAAAGATTTTGCCGTAAACCTCGCGGTTCAGCACCGCCTGACGCGCGAAATTGGAACGCAGATTGGCTTTGACTTCGTTGATGTCCACGCCGACCTCGCGCATTTTCTGTTCGAGGTCTTCGAGCGATTGGATGTTGTTTTCTTTCATGATCCGCAACAACTGTTCGTTGACTTGGGGATCAACATTGATCGAAAGATCGCTGGCGCGTTGCACCAGCAATTGCGTGTCAATCAATTGATCGAGGATGCGCGGTTTCCACTCGGCCAGTTTCTTTTCCAACTCTTCCGGTTTCAGGCCCTGACTTTTCATTTGGTCGAGCACTTCGCGCTGCGCGCTTTCAAAGGCCGAACGCATGATCGGCGAGGAATTAACGCGCGCGATCACTTCGTCAATCAACTTGGCTTCGCCTTCCTGCGCAAACACGGGTGCGGCCAGGGCGAGCATAAAAACGGTGAGGGCAATTTTGAGTTTCATAACTTCCTCCACTGCACGTAGGGGCAGACCTGCCTGTTTGCCCCGGTGGCATTGTGCGGAATCGAAGACGTCCAATTCCGCTAGGGCAGACACGCAGGTCTACCCCCACGTTAATCTAAGCGCCCGCCTTGAGGCTGCCTGAATAGGTAAAGCCTAGGCGGTCATGATAAATCTTGAGCCGCGCCGCCGTCAGCGCGCGTTCGTTGAACTGGTCAATCAGCGTCTGATTCTTGCTGCGCGTCAGTTCTTTTTTGATGTCCTCTTTCACCTGTTCCAGGGTCAGCGGTTCGGCGCGCTTTTCCAGTTTGAAAATGTGATAGCCGTGATTCGATTTGACCACGTGGCTGATCTCGCCCGCTTTGAGCGGCGTAATCGCCTGTTCCAGCACGGGCGGCAATTGTTGGGTTTCGTAATACATCAGCCCGCCGTTAATCGCCGTCGGCGATTTGGAATTCTCTTTGGCGAGCACATTGAAATCGTTCGGTTTGGCGACGGCCTGCTGGTGCAAGCGCCGCGCGTCGGCTTCTTCGGGCACGCGAATCTCGCGCACATAAAAGCCGTTCTGCTGTTGGTACTTGGCGCGGTTCTGGTTGTAATACGCCTCGATTTCCTGCGCCGTGACGTCCACGTCTTTTAGCACTTCGCTGGTATAAAACTTCAGCGTCAGCAGATCATTCAGCATTTCGGCGCGGCGTTCGGTGCCTTCCAGGGTGTTTTGATTTTGATCAGAGCCTTCGCCACTGGTTTGTTTGTGCTGATCTTCGACCGCTTTGCGAATCTCGTCCTCGGTCGGGACGATGTTCTTTTTCAACGCCTCGCGCACGACCAATTGCCGCCGCACGAATTCATCGAACAACCGGCTGCGCAACTGATCCTGTTCGGCCTGTGTCTGTCCGGCCTGCGTGGCGAAATCGGACAGCCGCGCTTTAACAAAGCGTTCAAAGGCAGAGCGATGCTCTTCAAAGCCATTGATTTCAATGATCACCGGCGAGCCGTCGTTAGCATTCTCCGCCGCGCTGAACGCCGAGCTTTGCGAACGGCACGCGCCGAGCGCACAGCCGAACAGCAAGATGACCGGTACCAAAAACTTCAGATACATAAAACGTTTAGTGCTTTAGCGCGTTTGAAATGTCCCGCAGGAACGGCGGATTGTACGCTGCCCGCCGTGGCACGGCAAGTTGGCCTTTCCCCAAACAATCTAGCGTTTGCGCAACCCGCGCCTGCCTTGCAAGTCACTCTCTGAACCCGCCGCAGTGAAAAACTTGCACCAGCGTAGGGGGCAGAGGTGTCCCGACAAAGGGGGCTAAGCGCTTAGCCCGCCCCTTTTTGTTACTCTTGCTCGAACCTCAGCTTTCATTTTGTAGGCTGGTTGCCGGTTTGGCCGATGGGTTATCCCGTCTGTCACCGTTCCCCCGGTGCCGTGCCCGGTTGCCGGACGAGTGGTGCGATGAACGGAGTTAGTCTTGGTAAGTCATCCCAAAGACGGTATCCGTCAGCCAGCGCCGGAAAGAATCGTTATCCTGAAACTGTTTGAAGAGTTGTGCATCGTCTTTGAAGAGTGCGGTGATGACGCGCTGGAGCGCTTTGTCGTGTTCGATGCGGGCGTTCTGCTTGTCGGAGTTTTGCTTCGCGTTCTGATAAGCCTTGTCTGCCGAGACCTTCGTCGGGATTTCCTCGGTGATGCGTTGCTCCATCCGCTTTGAGTCAGCAAACAAGCCGCCGAACTGGTCGTTGAAGGATTTGATGATGTTGGAGAGGTTGTCCAGTTCAGGTTCTGCTTTGCGCCCGCCGCCGGAAGTTGGTACGGGTTCAATTTCACCGTCCGAATCAGGCATGAGAATCGCCATCGTTGCTTTTTTTTCGGCGCGGTAACTGTCCATGTCAATCGCTTCCAGAATGCCTTTGGCCAGGTCTTCTTCTTTCGGCGCAGGCAGCTTGGAAATCAGGAAATTCAGGAAAATCGAAAGCCTCTCCCAGCCCTGCACACCATACGGCAAGATCGTCGCGAGAAAGTCATAAGTGCGCGCGAAGGCCTTCGCCTTGCCTTTGAAATCAACCTGCCCATCTTCATCCAACTCGTTCACATAAACCGCTACGCAGGCATCAAGTATCGGGTCGAGCTTATCGCGGTCTGCACCGTTCAAATACAAATCAACCAGGGATTCGATTTGCGCTGGCGCATAGACCTGATAACCATCCAGTTCGGCCTTGAGCGTATGCAGCTTGTTCGGATCGGTTTCCGCGCTGAGCACCGTCGTGCGGTAATAATCAGCAAACGCCTGCTCGATGGTCTCGGTGTTGTTCTGAAAGTCGAGCACGAAAACATCGTGCTTTTTCGGATGCGCACGATTCAGCCGCGAGAGCGTTTGCACGGCTTTGATGCCTGACAACGCTTTGTCCACGTACATCGTATGCAACAACGGTTCGTCATAACCGGTCTGGAATTTCTCGGCGCAAATCAGAAAACGATAGGGGTCTTCCTGGATGCGGTCTTCAATCTCGCGGCTGGGGAAGCCGTTGAGCGAAGCCTCGCTCACCTTTTCGCCTTCGTATTCCGGCTCGCCGGAAAAAGCCACGATGGCTTTGTAAGGACTCTTGATTTCTTCGAGGTAGCTGCGGAACGCAAAATAATACTGAATCGCGCGTTGAATGCTGCCGGTCACGACCATCGCGCGCGCCTGACCGCCGATCTTGTTCTGGCCGATGACCTGTTCCAGAAAATGGTCAACCATGATTTCGGCTTTTTCGCGGATGGCCTTGTTGTGCGATTCAACGTAGCGGCGCAATTTCTTGCGCGCCTTTTTCACGTCAAAGAGCGGGTCGCCTTCGATGGTTTTGGCGAGGCGGTAATAGCTATCAACCGGCGTGTAGTTTTTCAGCACATCCAGAATAAAGCCTTCCTGAATCGCCTGTTTCATCGTGTAACTATGGAAAGGCCGATGTTTCATCTCATCGCCGACGCGGTACGGAATGCCGAAAATTTCCAATGTCTTGTTCTTGGGCGTCGCGGTGAACGCGAAATAGCTGGCGTTCGGCACCAGCTTGCGCGATTCGATGATGCGGTTGATTTTGTCTTCAGTAGTTTCTTCTTCGGCTTCCGCGCCGCTTTCTGACAACGCCATACTCATTGCGGCGGCGGTGCGTCCGCCCTGACTGGAATGTGCTTCGTCAATAATGATGGCGAAATTCTTGCCGCGATGGTCTTCACCGATGCGGTCAAGCACGTAAGGAAAAGTTTGCACCGTCGAAATAATGATCTTCTTGCCCTGTCTCAGAAAGTTCGTGAGTTGCTGCGTTTTCGATTGGCCGTCGCCTTCTTTGACTGCGCCGATGATGGACGACACTTGCGCAAAGCCCTTTATCGTTTCGCGGATTTGTTTGTCCAGCACGCGGCGGTCGGTGATGACGATGATCGAATCGAAGGCCTCTTTGCCGTCTTTGCGCAAGCCGATCAATTGATGCGCCAGCCACGCGATGGAATTCGATTTGCCGCTGCCTGCCGAATGCTGAATCAGGTAACGCTTGCCCGCGCCGTACCACGCCGCATCGGCCAGCAGCTTGCGCACCACGTCAAGCTGGTGATAGCGCGGAAAAATCTGCACGCGCTTTTTCTTGCCGGTCTTTTCGTTTTTGACCTCCACAACTTGCGCGTAATTTTCCAGAATGTCTGTCAGTCCGCCGGGCGTGAGGATGCGCCGCCACAGGTAATCGGTCTTGATGCCGTAAGGGTTCGGCGGATTGCCCGCGCCGTGGTTCCAGCCTTGGTTGAAGGGCAGAAACCACGAATCTTTCGCCATGCCTTTCGTGCCTTTCAATTCAGGACACATCTGCACTTCGTGGTCATCCAGCGCGAAATGCACCACGCAGCGCCCGAACAAAAACAGCGTCTCGCGCGGGTCGCGGTCGCGTTTGTATTGCTCGACGGCGTCATCGGCGGTTTGTTTGGTCAGGCTGTTCTTTAGCTCAAACGTAGCTATCGGCAGGCCGTTGATAAACAGCGCCAGATCGAGCGCGCGTTGTGATTGTTCGCGGCTGTAATGCAATTGGCGCGTAACGCTGAAACGATTGGCGGCGTGACGCGCGACGGCTTTCAGGTTCTCTGGCGAAGGCGTGCCGTAAAACAGATCAATCGAGAACTTGCCGTATTTGATGCCCTTGCGCATCACGTCAATCGTGCCGCGCCGCGTGATCTCGCCTTGCAGATGCGCGAGAAACTTGCGCCGCTCCGGGCCGTCTGTTTCAAGCTGAAGCGCCGCCGCGGTTTGTTCTTGTGTCGCCGCCAGAAACGCCGCCAGTTGCGGCAAGTCAACAGCATATTCGCGGTCGTAATCGGTGTTCCTGCCCGCAATCCAGCCAAAGCTGGTCAGCGCGTCAAAGATCAGCGTTTCCAGCCCTGCTTCTTTGGTGTTGGTGACGGGTGGTTTTTCAGTCGAACTTGGGCGCGCAGTCTCGATAAGCTTGATGCCGCCTGCCGTGCCAAAGTGAACCGGCGCAGTTTCGCCAACGCGCACTAAAGCCTCTGATTGGGCGAACTCATCAAGGAAGGAAGCCAGGCGCGGGTCTTCGGCTTGATAGCCGAGCACGAGGCGTTCGGCGGCATTGCGTGGCAGTTCGATTCTGATGAGTGAGCTATTGGTTTGCGTCACTGACACCACAGTAACGGCTGTTACGTTGACATCCACATACGCGGCAATCATGCGCACTAACCGCGCACGCTCGCGTTCGGTCATGGCTTCGGGTTGTTTGGCGGCGATCAGGTCAATCAGCGCTTTTTGTTCGCCTGACACGGGCGGCAAGAGGTCGCGTTCCAGCGCGCAGGGTTGTTGTTTGAAGCGGCGAAAATGCGCTTCCGGCCATTTCTCATGGTCGGCGCGTGTGTGGCAGTTGGCGCACAGCACCACCAGATTCTCGAAGCTGTGATCCTGTGTCTCGCGCCACGGGATGATGTGCGCTCTTTCCAGCGAAACCGGTTCGCAATCGCAGGCGCACCGATAGCGGCACTCGAACATCAGGTCATCTTGAATCTGTTTGGGAATGGCAGGACGGTTGCTCATGAAGGTGACTCCGGTTCAGTGCTTTGCATCGCGTAGCGAAGGTTGAATTTCGGCATGGATTTCAATCCATACGGTATCCACACATGTTTTCAGCCCCAGCGGGGCGACGGCATCTAGCCCAGGGTGAAGCCCTGGGTAGCAGCAAAATGTTTCGACCAGCCCTGAAAGGGCGTAAGCATCTAGCCCAGGGTGAAGCCCTGGGTAGCAGCGCAATGTTTCGACCAGCCCTGAAAGGGCGTAAGCATCTAGCCCAGGGTGAAGCCCTGGGTAGCAGCAAAATGTTTCAACCAGCCCTGAAAGGGCGTAAGCATCTAGCCCAGGGTGAAGCCCTGGGTAGCAGCGCAATGTTTCGACAAGCCCTGAAAGGGCGTCAGCCAGCCGTTGCGCTGTCGCCCTTTCAGGGCTTAGGGATGATTGTTCGCTTTTCCCAGGGCTTCACCCTGGGCTATTTGCCGCTGCCCCGTTGGGGCAAAGAATCTTCCGCCGTGTTCTCGGCTTCGGCTTCCTCCAACAAATCGTCATCCAGATCGGCGGGGATTGGTTCGTCTTCCGTTTGTGGCAGCTTCGCCGCTGCCACGCGCACGTCCAGCTTGCCCGTCACGATGTCGGCGGTCAGGCGCGTGCGGTATTCCTGCATCAGGGCGATTTCGCGTTCGGTGCGGGCGATGGCGGTTTTGATTGAGGAAGTTTCTCCTTCAATGAATTCCACAATCTGGCTTTGCTCTTCAAAAGGCAGATTGAGATTCGGCATTTGTTTGAAGCTTTCCCAATACAGACGATTTCGATCCGAGACAATTCCGGTTGAATACCGATTGACCTGCTGTTTGTAGAGTCTTGTCCTAAACACGAACTCGTAAAACTGCGGCTGGGTATCATCTCTCGGCTTGATAACAACATAAGCTGGACTCACAAGACCATCTGTTGGGGCTACGCCAACTGCGCCTTGCCACATTCGCATTGTGTTATATGAAAGGTCGCCTTTGCGAACTAGCTTGTATTTCGTGTGGTCAGCAATGAATCTTTTAGGCCGTCCAAACTGGTCTAGTCCTTCCTCCGTTATTCCTGAATTGAGCGAGACTTGAAGGATCGGCAGGCCGGAAATGCCTTGCTCTACGCGGTGTGAAAACAATCCTAAATTCCTGACTATTTCCCAATGCGCCGGAATGTCGCCGAGCCACGGGATGCCGGAGGGCTTGAGCGTCACCTCAGGATTGAGGCCGCGCGTGACGGCGCGGTGGATGATGGCTTGTTTCTGTTCGTTCAAGAGCGCGATCAGCTTCCGCTTGGCGCGGATGAAGCTGTCAACCTTCCGGTTCGCGTGGTCGAGAAACCGCACGATGGCGGCTTGTTCGTCTTCATCAGGAACGAGGATAGGAATTTGCCGCATACCCGGAATTGACAAGTCCCACTGCCCAACACGCACACCATCGGATGCTTGCCCGAAGTGAGCGACATACGGTTTGCTGCGAAGAAGTTTTTGCCCGAACGCGTGATTGGTAATGCGAAAATCAAAAACGAAATAAGCCGGACTGACGATACCGTCACAAGGCGCAATGCCCATTGAGCCTTGCCACGCTTTCATCTTGTTGATGACCAGATTGCCAGCCCGTGCAACTTTGTAATTGGTTAAGTCTTCAGGGATGACATTGTGGTTGTCATCTTCGCCCGTGAGCGAACGCACGAAAACGCCTTTCTCTCTTGCTACCGAAAGCAGCGGCAGGTCTGGACGATTGCGTTCATTACGATGAGCAATCAGCGTGCGCAGATTACGAACTGTCCAATGCGCTGGAACATCGCCAAGCCAGCGAGAACCCGACTCTTTGTATTCCGCATACGGTTTGAGTCCTTCGATCATTGCGCACCTCCTTTCGGCTTCCGTTTTCTGCGCAGATCAGCAGGTGGCGGGATGGCTTCAGCATTGGCCTGAGCCAGCCGAAGCCGAGCGCGGAGGACGGCATCGTGCAGTCGTTGCGCCAGCAATTCACGCGATGGCAATTCGGTCAGATATTCGGCGACGTGAATGCCGCTGGTACCGAGGTCAAGGTATTCCACCGTTTCGCGCTTTTTGCCTGCGCACAGAATCAGGGCGAGGGGTTTGTCTTCGCCCGGCTGTCGTTCGTGCCGATCCAGCCAGCGCAGGTAAAGTTCGACCTGGCCTTTATCGGCGGGCTTGAACGCGCCGAGCTTTAATTCAATCACGACCAGCCGCCGCAAGCGCCGATGATAAAAGAGCAAGTCCAGATAGTAATCATCGCCATCCAGGGTGATGCGATATTGCCGGGCGACAAAGGTGAACCCGCTACCGAGTTCAAGCAGAAAACTTTCGATCTCGCGCAGGATGGCGGCTTCTAAATCCTGCTCGCTGTACGTGTCTTGCAAGCCCAGAAAATCAAGGAAGTAAGGATCGCGGAAGACCAGATCAGGCGTCAGCGCATCCTCTTCGCGCAAAGCCTTGAGTTCCTGTTCGATCAGTTTTTCCGGCTTCTTTGAAATGGCGGTGCGCTCAAACAGCATAGATTGAATGCGTTCCTGCAACGTGCGCGTACTCCAGCGTTCGAGGCGGCACATCTCGGCGTAAAAATCACGTTTGAGCGGGTCATCAAGATAGATCAGGGCTTTGAAATGCGTCCACGACAATTGTCTCAGCAGTGCTGAGACAATTGCGAAGTCGGGGAACGCTTCGGCAAAGCGGAGCATGTGGCGCAAAGATTTTTCTGAAAAGCCGCGTCCGAATTCAGTCCCCAATTGTCTCCCCAGTGCGGAGACAATCTCGGCTCCATATTCGGCCCGTTTCTCCTGTAAAATTTCGCGCCGGATGCGGTCGCCGATTTGCCAATACAGCACGGTCAATCCGGCATTTACAGCCTGTGCGACTTGCGCGCGCGTGCTGAGAATCAACTCTCTCAACTCAGTCAACAGATTTTCAGGGCTGACGGGCGCAACAGCCCTGATGCCACCAATGCTGGCAATGGCTTTTTTTCTGCTCATTGGGCAGCCCCTTTCGTGATTTCGCTCAGCAACCCTTCGGTTTCTTTCTCTAACGCCAGAATATCAGCGCCGATTTCGGCGAGCGTGCGCAAGGCGGGCGGTTTGTAAAAGTGTCGCGTGAAGGAAATTTCGTAGCCGATTTTGGTCGCCGCTTCGTCAATCCACGCATCGGGCGTGTAAGGCAACACTTCGCGTTGAATGAAGGCTGTAATGCCACCCTCTTCCAGCAGCGGAACCTGTTCGTGGTCGCGCAATTCGCTGTCGGGTTCGTATTCGACTACGCAAGTTTTGCCCGCGACTGCGGTTTCATAAAGCCCGTGCAACGCATCGGCTTCGGCTTTGCCGGGCTTGTGCAATTTCCTGATGACGGGCGACGCACTTTCATCACGCCAGCTCACCGCGTTGTAAATGATCTTCAAATCGGCGGCGCTCGGTTTGAGGTTGCGCTTTTTGAGCGCGGCTTCGACCTGTTCACGAAAGACGTTGTGGTCTTCGAATAAACCGTCGCCGAGTTCGTGCCGCAACTGGTTCGCCGTCTCAACCAGCGCGGCATCGCGCCGCCATGTGGCTTCATTCAAGAGCTTTTTCTTTTTGGCATCGGGCAGTGCTTTCCTGCCGCCGCCTTCGTCGCCTTCCTCTTCCGCTTCGCCCTTGCCCCAATCGTTGACGAGCGTTTCCAGTTCTTTGCGCACGGCAGCCGGGTTGGCAAACAGCGGCTCGCCCAGTTGTTCATAAAGCTCAGCGCGAATGTCTTCGTCGCCGGAAGCAAAGCGCAAAGCCTCGATGGCTTTGCGGCTCAACTGGCTGTGCAACCGCAGCGGGCGTTCGACTCTGACTTTCCAATAACCGAACGCAGCGTTGGGAAAGATTTTGGATTGCTCGGTTTCGGCAAAGGTGAGAAAGGTGTCGCAAATGCGCTGAATGTCTGCGGCGGCCAGTTCGCAATTTTTCTTGCCCATGTTTTTGCGCAGCGGCTTGAACCATTGCGTCGCGTCAATCAATTGCACCTGGCCCTGACGATGGGCGGGCTTGCGATTGGTCAGCACCCAGACATACGTCGCAATGCCTGTGTTGTAAAACATATTCAGCGGCAGCGCGACAATGGTTTCGAGCCAGTCGTTTTCGATGATCCAGCGGCGGATGTTGCTTTCGCCCTGCCCGGCATCGCCTGTGAAAAGTGACGAACCGTTGTGGACTTCGGCAATGCGGCTCCCTAGCGGCGTGTCGTGTTTCATCTTGCTGAGCATGTTCACCAGAAAGAGCAACTGCCCGTCGCTCGAACGTGTGACCAGCGAGTATTCGCTGTCGCCGCCGTGGTTGATCAAAAAGCGCGGGTCTCTGAGTCCTGCCTTGCCGCCCATGCGTTCAAGATCGCTCGACCAGCTTTTGCCATAAGGCGGATTCGCCAGCATGAAATCGAATTCACGCGAGCGAAAGGCATCGTTCGAGAGCGTCGAAAAGGCCGCGCCCCCGACGATGTTGTCGGCGGCATCGCCATCGCCTTTGAGCAACAAATCGGCTTTGCAAATCGCATAAGTCTCCGCGTTGATTTCCTGCCCGTAAAGATGAGTTTCAACTTCCTTGCGGTGGTCAGCCGCGATTTTCTTGAGCGTTTCTTCGGCGACGGTGAGCATGCCGCCCGTGCCGCATGCACAGTCGTAAAGCAAATACGTGCCCGATTCGATTTTGTCGGCTACCGGCAAAAACATCAGGTTCGCCATCAGCCGCACAGCATCGCGCGGCGTCCAGTGTTCGCCCGCCTCTTCGTTGTTTTCGGCATTGAAGCGGCGCACCAATTCTTCAAACATCGTCCCCATCGAATGATTGTCGAGTCCGGGTAATTTGTCGGTCGCGTAAGGGCTGAGATTGATGTCTTTGTCGAGCAGCTTTTCGATCAGCACACCGATAGCATCTGCTTCGGCGAGCGTTTCGATCTGGTTGCGGAACTTGAAGTTTTTCAGGATGTCTTCGACGTTGGGCGAGAATCCATCAAGGTAGGCGATGAAATCATCCTTGAGCTTTTGTTGCGTCGCCCGTGCTTTCAAGTCGCGCAGCAAAAATGGCGAAGTGTTATAGAACGCCTGCCCCGCAGCCGAACGCAACGCCGCGTCCCGATTGTCAATCTGGGCGCGGTCGAGCGCGGCTTTCATTTCAAGCACGGCTGCTTTGGTGGGTTCCAGCACGGCGTCCAGACGGCGCAACACCGTCATCGGCAAAATCACATCGCGGTACTTGCTGCGCACATAAACGTCGCGCAAAACATCGTCGGCAATATTCCAGATGAAGTCAGTAATCCAATTGAGTTGAGCTTGATCCATAGAAATTCCCCGCGCCCCCAAGCGGAGTTGAGCAGCAATAAGCGGGTGACGGTTTGGCGCCACCGCTCAAACGCTGTATTGCAAGGCTTGCAGTACGGCGCTCAACACCGCAAACACCTGTTGATCTGCATTCGCGGCGTCTTTCGCTTCCAACTTCACCTTCAGCACGCCGCTCGGCGTAAAGCTCACCGCCGGATTTTCCGCCAGCAGCTTCATCAAGCATTCCGGTTCGACGCGCGCTTTGTCGCTCAGCTTCAGCGCCAGATTCGCGCCCGTGCGGTCAATCGAAACGATGCCGAGTTGGTTGGCCTCGCGCCGCACACGGGCGTACAGGAACAGGTTCTCAACAGATTCAGGCAGGCGGCCATAGCGGTCGGCGACTTCTTCGTGGATGCGTTGCAAATCTTCATCTGTCTTGGCTGAAGCGATACGTTTGTAGGTGCGCAGCCGCTGGCTCATATCAAATACGTATTCTTCCGGGATGCGTGTGTCCACGCCCAGGTTGAGTTGCGTGTTGAGGTCTTCTTCAATCGGTTCGCCACGCAATTCCTGGACGGTGCGTTCGAGCATCTGCGTGTAAAGGTCAAAGCCCACCGCGTCAATCTGACCGGATTGTTGCCCGCCCAGCAGGTTGCCCGCGCCGCGTAATTCCAAATCTAACGCCGCGATGCGAAAACCCGCGCCGAGATCAGAGAATTCGCGGATCGCGGCCAAGCGTTTGCGCGCGATGGGTGTCAATTCCTGTTCCGGTGGAATCAGCAAATAGGCGTAAGCGCGGCGGCTGGCGCGACCCACGCGACCGCGCAACTGATAAAGCTGGGACAAGCCGTAATTGTCAGCGCGGTTGATGATGATGGTGTTGGCGCGCGGAATGTCTATGCCGTTTTCGATGATGGTGGTGGCGACCAGCACGTCGAATTTGTAAGCCACGAAATCCAGCACGGCCTGCTCCATCTCTTTTTCGCCCATCTGGCCGTGCGCCACGATGTAGCGCGCTTCGGGCACGATGCGTTTGAGCAGCGCGGCGACTTCTTCGATGGATTCGACGCGGTTGTGGACGAAGAAGACCTGGCCCTGGCGCTGCAATTCCAATTCGATGGCGCTGCGGATAACGGCGTCGTTGAAGGGCACGACGTTGGTTTGAATCGCCAGGCGGTCGCGCGGCGGCGTTTCGATCACGGACATATCGCGCATGCCCAGCAGCGACATGTTCAGCGTGCGCGGGATCGGCGTGGCGCTCATGGTCAGCACGTCCACGCGCTTTTTGATTTGTTTGAGCCGTTCTTTATGGGCGACGCCGAAGCGTTGCTCTTCGTCCACGATGACGAGGCCGAGTTCCTTGAAATTCAAGTCGCGCGACAGAATGCGATGCGTGCCGATGACGATGTCCACCGCGCCGGTTTCGATGCTGGCGACGACTTCCTTTTGTTCTTTGGGCGAACGAAAGCGCGAGAGCAATTCGATCTTGGCGGGGAAGGCGGCAAAGCGCGCTTTGAAATTCTGATGATGCTGATAGGCCAGCACGGTTGTCGGCGCAAGCACGGCGACTTGTTTGCCATCCATCACCGACTTGAACGCGGCGCGCATTGCCACTTCGGTTTTGCCGTAACCGACATCGCCGCACAGCAGGCGATCCATCGGCTGGGGCTGCTCCATATCGTTTTTGACATCGGTGATGGCGGTCGCTTGGTCAACCGTTAATTCGTACGGGAAAGCATCCTCGAATTCCTGCTGCCAGGGCGTGTCACCGCTGAAAGCGAAGCCGGTGACCAATTTGCGCTCGGCGTAAAGCTTCAACAGCTCTTCGGCCATGTCGCGCATGGCGCGTTTGACGCGGGCCTTGGTCTTGGCCCAGGCAATACCGCCCAGCCGATCCAACGAAGGCGAACCAGTCTCGCTGCTGGCAAATTTCTGAACGAGATCGAGGCGTTCGACGGGTACGTAAAGCTTCGCGCCGTCGGCGTAAGTGAGCAGCATGAATTCGCGCTTGCTCTCGGCTTTCTCGCCACCCGCGCCGATCATCCGCGCGTAAATGTCGGCGGAAGTTTCCGGCCCCGCCATGTCAATTTGCAGCAAGCCCTGGAACTGCCCGATGCCGTGGTCAATGTGGACGATGTAATCGCCGATCTTCAGGTCGCGGAAGTCCGATAGGAACGCGCCGAGCTTGAAGCCTTTGCTCTTGGCCTGCGTGCGGGACGCGCGGTCGGTGTGGACGGCTTCGTCAAAGATGTCAGCTTCGGTGTAAACGGTCAGCTTGGAATTAGGCAGGGCGAAACCGACGGAAAGGTCACCCACAGTGAGCGTGATAGGGGCTAGGGGCTTGGGACTAGGGGCTTCGTCTGTGCCTGCGATGCCGGTGACTTGGTATTCGGTCAGCGTTTTGCGCAGGCGGTCGGCGACCCCAGTGCTGGGCAGCACGAAGATCGTTTGCTGACCGAAGGCGGAGAGCTCTTTCAATTCGGCGGCCAAGTCGGGAATGCGCCCGTGCCAGCGGCGCACGGCGCGCGCGGATAGGTTGACCTCGAATGGTTTCGCTTCGGGCGGAAAGAGGAAGAGCGGCGCGCTGGTCGGGCGATTGACGAAGGCGGCAATGCGTTCGTGGGCGGCTCCGCTGGTGGCAATCATGGCGGCGGTGGTTGAAACGACTTCTTCCGTAGCGAGTTCCTCTTGCCGCGCGAGCGCCGCCGCGCCCAGCAAGTGCATTTCGACGCGCGGGACGTTTTCCAAGCGCGTGCGCAATTCATCCGGTGTCAGGAAAAGCTGTTCCGGCGGCAGACCCAATTCGTCGGTGCGTTCGGTGCGTTCGTAACCGTGCTGCAATTCGTCCAGCAGGCTGCGCAATTGCTTCTCGACTTCGGCGGGTTCGTCCACGACCAGCACGCAATCGCGCAAGTAATCAAACACGGTCGCCGAGAGCGGACGCAGCAGCGGCAACAGATATTCCCAACCCGGAAACTCTTCGCCCTCGTCGGCAAAGACTGTGCGATCACGCAGGGCGCGTTCATAGCGTTCATCCCGCCAGCGTTCGCGCGCCCGTTTGGCCCAGTCGCGAAAGTCGCTGGCCGTCGCGCGTTCATCCCGCATCGGCGCAATAATCGTCTCTTTCAACTCGCGCACCGAGCGTTGCGTTTCGGGATCGAATTCGCGGATCGAATCAATCTCGTCGCCAAAAAACTCGACGCGCACCGGCAGCAAGGCAGTTGCGTTCTCGGTAGCTTTGGAAAGCTGCGCGCTGGGTGAATAGAAATCCAGGATGCCGCCGCGCGAAGAGAATTCGCCCACGCCGCCCACCGGGTCAGAGCGTTTGTAGCCGACCGCGACCAGATGTTCGAGCAGGTAATCCAGCGGCAACTCTTCGCCGACGCGCAGCACTACGCCCGCCTGTTTGATCTCGTCCAGCGCAACGTAACGGCGCAACAGCGCGTGCGCGGTCAGCAGCACGATGTCGCCCGCGCCTGCGGTGAGCCGCCACAACGCCAGCGCGCGCCGTTCCAGAATGTCGGCGTGCGGCGAGGTGCCGCTGTACGGATCGCTTTCGGATACGGGCAGCACGAAGACTTCGTTGTCGCATTCGGCGCGGTCGTTGAGCGTGCAATAGAAAAAACGCAGATCGTCTTCGAGCGCCTCCAGGTCTTTGCTGCGCAGGCTGACGACGGCGAGGCGTTTGCCCGTCGCGCGTTGCAATGCGGCGAGGGCCAGGGCTTTGGCGCCGTTGGCGAGTCCGGCGACGTTGACGACACGACGGCCCGCGCGCACTTCGTTGGCAAGGCGCTGAAATTGTTCGTCTTCTTCAAAGCGTTGAAACAGGGCAGACACCGCGAACAACCTTTCTATCCTGTCAGGAACTCAATTCAATACTTGCTGACTCTGCATAATCCGCGCGATCATTTCCGAGGTCGAAACCCCAGCCACAAACGGCAGGTTCAGCACTCGCCCGCCTGCTGCCTCGACTTCTTCGCGCCCGACGATGGTCTCAATGCTCCAATCGCCGCCTTTGACGAGGATGTCGGGCAGTAGCGCGGTGATGATTTTGCGCGGCGTTGGTTCGTCGAAAATCGTCACGAAATCTACGCAAGCGAGCGCGGCCATGACTTCGGCGCGTTCCTCTTCTTTCAAGATGGGGCGCGCCGGGCCTTTCAACTCGCGCACGCTGCGGTCACTGTTCAGGGCGACGATTAACGCTTCGCCCAAAGCGCGCGCTTGTTGCAGGTAGCGCACATGGCCCGGATGCAGCAGGTCGAAGCAGCCGTTGGTGAAGACGACGCGGCATCCCGCCTGGCGCAATTGCGCGCGTGCGGACAGTAATTCAGTGAGAGTCAGCACTTGTGCCATAAGTCAGGCATCTTAGCAGTCTGTACTGCAACCTTTCCAGGTTGCGGTGGCTGGGAAGTTCGCCAACGTGGGGTCGGCGCAGGCTTGCACTTTGTCATAACAGCAAGCTGGAAAGCTTGCTGCACTTCAGGCGTCCAAAATTTCATCGAGTTTGGCTTGCTCAATGCGGCCTGTGGCGGCGATGAGGCGGGCGGCTTCATCGCATTTTTCCTGGACGGGATGGCCGGCGTGGCCGCGCGTCCAGTTCCAGACCACGTGGTGGCCGTTGGCGGCGGCGTCCAAGCGTTGCCAGAATTCGAGATTGGTTTTGCGTTTGAAAAGCTTGTTCATCGTCTTGACGACGTATTGCGAATCAGAGATGACTTCGACCTGGCAAGGCTCTTTGAGCGCTTCCAGGCCGAGGCAGGCGGCGATGATTTCAGCCTGTTGGTTGGTGGCCGTGCCGAGGTATTCGCCGACGATTTTGCGTTTGGCTTGGAATTCAAGAATAGCCACGGCCCCGGCGCGCGCGCCTTTGCCGCCGTTGCCCAGACTGCTGCCGTCACAGACGATGCGAATTTGTTTCATGGTGTGATGAGTAGCGTGCCTGATCGTTGAGCGAGTTTTTCACCCAGGCTTTTCCGAGATTACGGAACAGACGGAAATAACGGAACAAACAGAAGCCTTTTTTGACTTGCCTCTTCTGTCTGTTCCGTTATTTCCGTCTGTTCCGTAATCTCTCTTTTGTCTTCAAATAGTGAAAAAAGAAAATGACAGTCAGTTAGCCGATGCCCAGTTTCTGCGTGATCTTGCGCAGTGAGCGCGTGGGCGCTTCGGTCTCGGCCACCGTTTCAACCGGCGTGCCTGCCGCCGCACGCCGCCGTTCCTGATAAAGCGCGCGCAACATCAGCGTGAATTCCATTTCGGAATTGACGGAGCGCAGTGCCAGCCGTGTTTCGGCGATCAAGAGCATGCTGCTGTAAAACAAAAAGAGCGTGCCTGCGATGCCCAGCACCATTGGCAGCCAACCCAGATGCTGTAACAACGCCACCAGTCCGATGCAAACCGTTGTTGTGACGAACAGCCCGAGCGCCACGTAAAGATAGGTAAGCGAGCGTTGGATCAGCACCCCGCGTTGCGTGTGCGTCTTTAACTGGCGCTCGAATTCGTGCAGCCGCTCTTCAGGAAACTCAACGCCTTCGTCAAAAGAGAGCACTTCGATCTCGTGGCTCAGACCGCGCACGCGATCCACGATGCGCGCCAGGCGCATGGAGGTCGAAACGATCAGTGTGCCGCAGGCCGAGATCAACACGGCCGGCGTAATCATCGCGCTCAGCACGCTCAGCGGGTTATTCAATTCGGGTAAAAACATGCTCAAGCGAAGAGGTTGATCTGCTTGGCGAGATCGAAATCCTTGTCAGTCAAACCGCCCGCGTCGTGCGTGCTGACACTGAGGCGCACGCGGTTATAATTGTGGATCAGAATATCAGGGTGATGATTGACCCATTCGGCCAAATCGGCGACGCGATTGACGAACGCCAAGGCCATTTTGAAGCTCTCGAAATGAAAGTCGCGGACGATTTGCGCACCGTTGAGATGCCAATCGGGCAGGCTCTCCAGCTTTTGATCAATTTGCATGTCGTTGAGTTTCATTGCATTCCTCGCTGCGTAGGCGCGCGCTCAAACCAACACTTTCCAGGATTCCGTCAACTCGAAAGTAAAGACTGCCGCAACAGTTGCGCGCGCGGGCGGGAACGCCGTCTGACGCGCGCTCCCAAACGTTCACCGCACTGATTCAAGCATCGGTAACACCAATTGACTGTTCATCCAGACGGCATCTTCGCACAAGGCCCGCAGCTTGCACAACGCGTTGTTGGTTGGCTAGACTGCCCCACTAATGACGGGACATTCACTCGCTGCCTACGAAGCGAGAACGCCGGGAGAGACACATTTTATGGAAGCGAAACTTCAGCTCCAGCGTCAGTCGAAAGAAGGGCTGGCGCTTAATCCTGCCACCCTCGTCAATGCCTATCGCGCGATGTATACCTCGCGCCGCATTGATGACAAAGAAATCCAACTGAAACGCCAAAACCTGGTGTACTTCCAGATCAGCAGCGCTGGTCATGAAGCTGTCACCGTGGCCGCCGGCTTGGCGCTGAAGCCCGGCTATGACTGGTTTTATCCTTACTATCGCGACCGCGCCCTGGCCGTGCAGTTGGGGGTGGGGCCTTACGAACAATTGCTGGGTTCGGTGGCCGCGCGCGATGACAAAAATTCCGGCTCGCGCCAGATGCCGTCGCATTGGAGCGATCCTGACTTGCATCTCGTGGCGCGTTCGTCCTGCACCGGGATGCAGTTCTTACAGGCAGTCGGCGCGGCAGAGGCTGGCTATCGCTATGCATTGATCAAAGAGATTGCTGACCGCGCGCAACATTTCAAACACGATGAAGTCGTGTATGTTTCCGCTGGCGATGGCGCGACCAGCGAGGGCGAGTTTTGGGAATCGCTCAACACGGCCTGCAACCTGAAACTGCCGGTGTTGTATTTGATCGAAGACAACGGCTACGCCATCTCGACGCCGGTCGAAGTGCAAACGGCCGGCGGCAGCATCTCGCAACTCGTGCGCAGCTTCCCGCATTTGTATATCGAAGAGTGCGACGGCACCGACCTGTTGGAAAGCTATGACGCGCTGCAACGCGCCGTGCGCTATTGCCGCGAACGGCGCGGCCCGGCGCTGGTGCACGCGCAGGTGATTCGGCCCTATTCGCATTCGCTTTCCGACGTCGAAGCCGATTACCGGCCAGAGGAAGAGCGGGCGTTTGATGCCGCGCGCGATCCCCTCAAAAAGATGGAGCAGTTTTTGCTCGAAGCCGGGATTGGCGTCGCCGCCGATTTGCAAACCTGGCGCGCTGAGGTTGACCGCGAAATCAACGAAGCCGCCGACCGCGCCTTGCAAATTCCGCAACCGGCCAAAGAGACGGTGACGCATTTCATTTATTCGCCTGACGTTGACCCGACCAGCAGAGCCTTTGACACCGAAGCCGAAGCTGTCATCCCGCCCGGCGAAGGCACGATGGTGGATTTAATCAATCGCTGCCTGCACGAAGAGATGGCGCGCGACCCGCGCATCGTCGTGCTGGGCCAGGATGTGGCCGACGCCAGCCGCACGGAGTATTTGGACCAGGTCAAAGGTAAGGGCGGCGTTTTCAAAGTGACCGCCAACCTGCAACGCAAATTCTCGAGCGACCGCGTCTTTAATACGCCGCTCGCCGAAGCCAACATCATCGGACGCGCCACGGGCCTGGCGACGCGCGGGTTGAAGCCGGTGGCCGAAATTCAGTTTTTCGATTACATCTGGCCGGCCTTTATGCAAATGCGCGATGAAACGGCCTTGCTGCGCTGGCGCTCGAACAACGCCTGGAAATGCCCAATGGTCGTGCGCGTGCCGGTGGGCGGCTATCTGAAAGGCGGCGCGATTTATCACAGCCAATCGGGCATCTCGACCTTTACGCAAATTCCCGGCTGGCGCGTGGTGATGCCCGCGACGGCATTGGATGCCAATGGCCTTTTACGCACGGCGATTCGCTGTGACGACCCGGTGTTGTTTCTTGAACACAAACATTTGTACCGGCAGACCTACAACAAGAGCGGCTATCCTGACGCCGATTTCATGATTCCCTTCGGCAAGGCCAAGACCGTGCGCGCGGGCGAAGACCTGACGATCATCACCTATGGCGCGTTGGTGCAACGTTCGGTCGTCGCGGCCAGACAGGCGGCCGAGCAGGGCATCGAGGTCGAAATCATTGACTTGCGCAGCCTGAATCCTTATGACTGGCGCGCGATTGCGGCGAGCGTCAAAAAGACCAATCGCGTGATCGTTGTTTACGAAGACTGGCAATCGTGGGGTTATGGCGCCGAGATCGCCGCGCGCATTGCCGATGAGTTGTTCGATTATCTGGATGCGCCGGTCAAACGGGTCGCGGCGCTGGATTCGTTTGTGCCTTACGCGCCCGATCTGGAAGACGCCGTCTTGCCGCAGATCGAAGACGTGTTGCGGGCGATTGAGGCTCTGGCCGCGTATTGAAAGCAGGAAACGCGATGAATTCAAAGGCCAAGCTGGCAGGGATTTATAGCGGCGCACGCCGTGCCAGCAAAACTGCTCTGGCAACAGCTGACCTCATCGCGGGTCACGGTTTAGCAGGCGATGGGCACGCGGGTAGCCATCCGCAACGCCACGTCAGTCTGTTTGCCTGGGAAGTCTTGCAGGCTCTGCAAACCGAAGACTTCAACGTTACCCCCGGCGAACTCAGCGCCAATCTTTTCACCGAAGACCTAGCGCTTGATGAGTTGCTCCCCGGCACCCAACTGCGCATTGGGCCGGTCATTCTCGAAATCGTTCAGGTACGCAAACCTTGCCAATCCATCACCCGCATCAATAACCGGCTCCCCAAACGGCTCTACGGCCAATGCGGCCAATTGGCGAGCGTACTGGTGGGCGGGACCATTCAAATCGGCGCGACCATCGAAATCTTTTACGATAAGGCGCATAGCGGGACGGTACCGCGCGCGTCAGCAAGCGGA
>JACPYM010000051.1 GCA_016196035.1 Acidobacteriota bacterium
CAGTACCGCGCGCGTGAGCAAGCGGCGCGTCAAGCTTGCCCCCTTAGCTGAACTGCCAAAGCGCCGCTTGCTCACGCGCGCGGTACTGTCCCGCTGCGCGGTTTTCCCGTACATCGTAGTGAAAACTGAGCTAAGTCAAAAAAGCCTGCAACTCCGCCGCTGTCGGCAAGCCGTCGCGCGCGCCGAATTCGCGGCATTGCAACGCCGCCACCGCATTCGCCGCGCGCATCGTCTCTTCGATGTTCATGCCTTTGCACAAGCCGTAAATGAAGCCGGCGCGGAAGGCGTCGCCCGCGCCCGTCGTGTCTTTGATCACCGGCGGACGAAAGGCCGATGAGGCGATGAACTGGTTTTCGACGAAGGCCAGTGCGCCGCGCGAGCCTTGCGTCATCGCCACCAGATAACAGCCGTAGCGTTCGTGCAATTTGCGCAGCGCCGCTTGCTCATCCATCGTGCCGCCTAGTTCATTCGCCAGCCCTTGCGAAGTGATCAGGCAATCTACCTGCGGCAGCAATTCGTCAATGCCGGGGTAGGCGGTGTCGAGATCAATGGTGACGATCATCCCGGCTTCATGCGCCCATTGCGCGGCTTGCAACGCCGCCCCGGTGTCGAAGCCGTCCAGGTGCAGCACGCGCGCATTGGTGATCCATTCGCGGCGCACCTCTTCGGGCGCGATGCGCGTGCGGTCGTCGTGATACCAGAGGATCGTGCGTTCGCCCGAAAACTGTTCGATGATGATGACCGCGCCCTGGGTCTTGGCGCCGACGGCGATCAGCACGTTGGAACAATCCACGCCCTCTTTTTGCAGCGATTCGATCAGCATCCGGCCTTCGTTGTCATAGCCGACTTTGCCGATGTAGCTGGCGCGCAAGCCCAGCCGCTGCGTGCCGACCATCGCCGACGAAACCTGGCCGCCCGCCATTTGTTGATGGCCGGTCAGCCGGACTTTGGTGTTGAAGTGCGGGAAACGCGGAATGCCGACCAGATGGTCTACGGCGTTGAGGCCGAAGCCGGCGACATCAAAAGGGCGGTCGGTGGGAAGGGTGAAGGCGAAGTTCATTGTGTGTCGAATTGAGGAATGGTTGTGAATTGCGCAAGTAAGCTGCTCATCGTTGTCTAAGCGCCTTAAACCCAAGCGCGAATTCGATGGCTGCCATAACCTCGCGCATGCGCGTGGTCGAGAGCGCGGTTACAAATTCATCAAGCGAGTCTTTGTGGATGGTTGATGTTATCCAAGTTGATGGCGCACTCAGTAAGCACGCCATCTTCGTAAGGCGTTAGCATCACTTCGGTAGGAATCTGGCGAATGCGCGTCGTGAGTGGTGCAACCGTGAGGTTAGTTAAAAACGAGCTGGCTGCATTGCGCGTCAGAATCAGCATGGGGCGTCGCTTATCTGGTGGCGGCAGAGAACACCAATACACCTCACCTTGGTTCATACGGCTCTCCCCACGCACGTATGGCGTCTATGCCATCAAACTCGCCAGGTTCCACCGGGTAACGAGCATATCCTGCGGCATGGCGGCGCTCTTGCGCGAGTTCTTCTTGCTGTTGCAAGGCGGCCTTGAGTGACTGCTGGATAAAGTCTGATCGTGTTAGCGCGAGTTCGCGAGTTAAGCGATCAATCTGCGCCAGCATTGCATCTTCGATTGTGACTTCGATTGTTTGCATAGGCTTTTACCGAGAGAAGTTTGCCATAATGTCGCAGCACAACCAATAGGCTGCGCCGCGACTAAGTTCCACTTCCTTGCCATGTCAACCGTGTCTCCGAATACAAGCTTTTGCAAAGCACCTATTCGATGTAATCAATCGTCACTTCCTCACCTCTGGCTAGTTTCAACACACTTTCTTCATCGGCAACCTGAAACTCTGAATAGGTAAGCTCATCTTTATTGCGTAATTGATTGGTTTGATCCCAATGCGAAACTGAAATGACCTTGCGAATGCCAGCGAAAAGCATTTCAGCAGGCTGGCCGTTCATAGTTAGGCTCTCATCTTTGTAGCCGGCTTCTTCGTTGGCCCAAGCCTCAGCTTTCTCCCACGCTTCTTGACCGTCTGAAGCTTCGATCAAATAGACATTCTCCCACACGGTAAAGCCATCTTGCGTACCGCTCTTCAGCTTAAAGTACATAATCGCGTGTGCGGCATACCAAGCCATCGCTTTACCTCATTCTGATGAATGGCTACTTCTTCTGCGCCAAAGCCTGCACCCGCATCGGCAACCCAAAGATATTGATGAAGCCCGCCGCGTCCTTCTGATCGTAACTCGCGCCCATCGTGAACGAGGCCAGATCGGGGCGATAGAGCGTGTTCGGCGAGGTGCGTCCGGCGACGATGATGTTGCCTTTGTACAGCTTCAGCTTGCACGAACCGCTGACCGGTTTCATCAGCGTATTCACGAAGGCATCCAGCGCCTCGCGCAGCGGCGTGAACCATTGACCGAAGTAGACCATCTCGGCGTATTTGTGCGCGACGATCTCTTTGTAATGCGCCGACTCGCGGTCGAGACAGAGCGATTCCAGTTCGCGCAAGGCGACCAGCAATTGCGTGCCGCCGGGCGTCTCATACACGCCGCGCGATTTCATGCCGACCAAACGGTTTTCGACCAGATCAATGCGGCCTACGCCGTGACGGCCACCGATTTCGTTGAGCTTTTCGAGCAGCGGAATCGGATCGAGGTGTTCGCCGTTGACCGAAACGGGCGTGCCTTGCTCGAAGCCGATTTCGACGTATTCGGGCGTGTCGGGCGCGTTTTCGGGCGAGACGCTCAATTCAAACATCGCTTCGTCGGGTTCGTTGGCGGGGTCTTCGAGAATGCCGCCCTCGTGCGAGAGGTGCCAGATGTTACGGTCGTGCGAATAGATTTTCTCACGGCTGGCCGTGATCGGAATCTGGCGTTCGTTGGCGTAATCAATCGCATCTTCGCGCGAGACGATGTCCCATTCGCGCCAGGGGGCGATGACCGGCAATTCTGGCGCGAGCGCCTTGAAGGTCAATTCAAAACGCACCTGATCGTTGCCCTTGCCTGTGCAGCCGTGCGAGAGTGCATCGCAGCCGGTTTGCTTGGCGATTTCGACCTGCTTTTTGGCGATGACCGGACGCGCGAACGAAGTGCCCAGCAGGTATTTGTGTTCGTAAACGGCCCCGGCCTTCAGCGTCGGCCAAATGTATTCGGTGATGAATTCGTGGCGCAGGTCTTCGACATAGCTTTCGCACGCGCCGGTCTTGAGGGCTTTCTCGTTGAGGCCGGTTAGCTCTTCGGCCTGGCCCACGTCACCGGCGATGGCGACGACTTCGCAACCGTAATTTTCTTTGAGCCACGGGATGATGATCGAAGTATCGAGGCCGCCCGAATAGGCCAGCCCGACTTTCTTGAAAGTTTGCGTCATTGCTTGCTCCGCTTTGAAAAGGTGATGTGAACGAAGCGCGCAGTATACACGCGGGGCGGGGAATTGCGGAACCGTTGAACCGCCAAAGTCGGGGCTGCCCAAATCTTTGCCACAGAGGCACGGAGGCACAGAGCGTAGAGCCAGGTCTGACAGGGAGATGTTGCAGTCGCGACCTATTTGGGTTGAGCAATCTCTCCGTTTTTTTCTGTGCCTCCGTGCCTATGTGGCGAACTCTTTTGAGAATGGACAATCTCCGCTGTCAAAGCAGGTTCCAAGGCTTGATTGACACCCCCGCAGCCTTCCCCTAGGCTAACGTTGCTTGTTTGAATCGCACACAAACTGTAATTTCAATCCATCTTTTTCCAAGCCGGAGGTCGCTTTATGAAATGCGGTCGTTTCGTTCTGAGTTTGATTTTGACGGCGCTGCTGATGCTCGCCGCGTGCGCTACGCAACCGGGCACTGCGCCGAACGGTAATACTGGCAACGACGTTGCCGTGACTGCCGAGGGCGCTGAAAAATTCATCGCTGACGCTGAGAAACGCTTTTCCGACGCGACGATCAAATTGAGCCGCGCCAGTTGGGTCAAAAGCAATTTCATCACCGATGACACCGAAGCCATCGAAGCCAACCAGAATGAGGCATTCATCGCGCTGGGGACGGACTTGGCCGAAACCGCGCGCAAGTTCGACGGCGTGAACCTTTCGCCCGATGCCGCCCGCAAATTGAAATTGATGAAGCTGGCGCTCACGCTGCCTGCGCCAAAAGACGCCAAAGAGCGCAAGGAACTGACCGAAGTCGCGGCCTCGATGGAAGGCGATTACGGCAAAGGCAAGTACTGCCCGGACGGCCCGGATAAGAAATGCCTGAGCCTCGGCGATCTCGAAAAAATCCTGGCCGAAAGCCGCAACCCCGAAGAGTTAAAGAAAGCCTGGCTTGGTTGGCACGCCATCTCGCCCAAGTATCGCCCGCGTTATGTGCGCTTTGTCGAATTGGCGAATAAGGGCGCGAAGGAGATGGGCTTCAAAGATGTCGGCGCGATGTGGCGGACGAATTACGACATGGAGCCGGACGCCTTTGCCGCCGAGATGGAACGGTTGTGGACGCAGGTCAAACCGCTTTATGAATCGCTGCACACCTATGTGCGCGCCAAGCTGCGGCAGAAATACGGCGACGCGGTGGTGCCTGCCAACGGCCCTATCCCAGCGCACCTGCTCGGCAATATGTGGGCACAACAATGGGGCAACATTTACGACGTGGTGAAACCCGCTACCGCATCTGCTGGGGCAGGAGGTCAGACCTACGACCTGAGCAAAATCTTGCAAGCGCGCAAGACAGACGCCAAACAGATGGTCAAATACGGCGAAGGCTTTTTCACCTCGCTGGGCTTTGAAACTTTGCCGTCAACGTTCTGGGAACGCTCGCTGTTTACCAAGCCGCAAGACCGCGATGTCGTTTGCCACGCCAGCGCCTGGGATATTGATAACCAGCACGACGTGCGCATCAAGATGTGCATCAACATCAACGAAGAAGACTTCACCACGATTCACCACGAACTCGGTCACAACTTTTATCAAATGGCTTATGCGCCGCAAGCGCCGCTTTACCAGGACAGCGCAAACGACGGTTTTCACGAAGCCATTGGCGACACGATTGCTCTGTCGGTTACGCCGGAGTATCTGAAACAGCTTGGCCTGATTGATAAAGCGCCCGACACCAGCGCCGACATTCCGCTGTTGTTAAAGCTGGCGCTGGACAAAGTCGCGTTCCTGCCGTTCGGTTATTTGGTGGATCAATGGCGCTGGAAAGTCTTTGCGGGCGAGACGGGCGCGGGCGATTACAACAAACTCTGGTGGGATTTGCGTGAGCGCTATCAGAACGTTGGCGCGCCCGCCCCGCGCAGCGAACAGGATTTTGACGCGGGCGCAAAATATCACGTCGCCAGCAATACGCCGTATGCACGTTACTTCCTGGCCGCCTTGTTGCAATTCCAATTTCACCGCGCACTTTGCAAAGAAGCGGGCAACACCGGGCCACTCAATCGCTGTTCGATCTATGGCAACAAGGCTGCGGGCGCGAAGCTGAAATCCATGCTCGCGCTGGGCAAGAGCAAACCCTGGCCCGAAGCGCTCAAAGCCATGACCGGCGAAGACAAGATGGACGCGACCGCGATCATTGATTATTTCGCGCCGCTCAAAACCTGGCTGGATGCGCAGAACAAGGCGCTGCTCGCAACCAAGTAACTTTTCCTGCCCACGCAGCCACACGAAGGTTCACGAAGGAACGGACAGATGAAATGTCTTCTTCGTGTTTCCTTTGTGTGGCTTCGTGGGCAAAATTCTTATGAAAATCGAGACTCTCGCCGTCCAGGCTGGCCACACCACCGATCCGACAACCGGAGCCGTCGCCCCACCGCTCGTCCTCTCGACCACATTCGAGCGCGATGCGCAAAACAACCCGCTCGGCGCTTACGTCTATTCGCGCAGCGAAAATCCCAATCGCCTCGCGCTAGAAGAAGCTTTTACTGCAATGGAAGGCGGCGCGGCTTCGGCGGCTTTCGCTTCAGGCCAAGCCGCCACGATGAGCGTGATGCACGCGCTTTCAACCGGCGATCACGTCATTGCGCCGACCGATATTTATTATGGCACGCGCGCTCAGGCTGATTTGCTCTATGCGCGCTGGGGCTTGCAAGCCACTTTTGTAGACACGACTGACCTCGATCAAATCAAAGCCGCCTTGCGCCCCAACACCAAACTCATCTGGATCGAAACGCCTTCGAATCCGCGTTTGCACATCACCGACATTGCCGCCGTCGCTGACATCGCGCATCACCACGGCGCGGTGCTCGCCTGTGACAACACCTGGGCGACGCCGCTGCTGACGCGGCCGTTCGAGTTCGGCGCCGATCTCGTGATGCATTCGACGACCAAGTATTTCGGCGGGCACAGCGATGTGCTTAGCGGTTGCATCGTCGCGCGCGAACAGAACGAATACTTTGAACGCATCCGTACCTTTCAGATTCAAGGTGGCGCGGTCGCCTCGCCCTTTGATTGCTGGCTACTGTTGCGCAGCCTGCCGACGATGCCCGCCCGCGTCCAGATTCAATCCCAAAATGCGGCGAAGTTGGCCGAAGCCTTGAACCGCAATGCGCGGCTGACGACTGTGCATTACCCTGGCTTGCCCACGCATCCTGGCCACGCGATTGCGGCGCGGCAGATGAAAAATTTTGGCGGGATGCTTTCGATTGAGGTAGCGGGTGGACGCGAGGCGGCATTGGCGGTTGCGGGCCGCGTACAAATTTTCAAACGCGCCACCAGCCTCGGCGGTGTCGAAAGCCTGCTCGAACATCGTGCCACCGTCGAAGGGCCGGACTCGACGACGCCCGACAATTTGTTGCGGCTTTCGATTGGTTTGGAACATGCGGATGATTTGCTGGCGGATTTGATGCAGGCGCTGGATTGAAAAGAACCCAAGAGAGCTTTTGCGGCAAGCCGAGAATCTTCTGGCGTTCTTCGGCTATAGAATTTCAGTGATGGGAGTTTCCAATGAGCCAAACCAAAATCAATCTCGGCAATGTGCGCGTTGCCAGTCCGTGCCCAAAGAAATGGGAAGAAATGGCGGGCGATGAGCGTGTGCGTTTCTGTTCGCACTGTCAGCTTAACGTTTACAACTTTTCGGCAATGACAAAGGCCGAGGCGGAAAGCTTTCTGTTGAAAGCAGAGGGCCGCGTCTGTGGCCGGTTTTATCGGCGTGCTGACGGTACGATGCTGACGCAGGATTGCCCGGTTGGGTTGCGGGCTGTCAGGCAGCGTGTCTCGCGTTTGGCAGCCACTGCATTTTCTGCTGTCGTTGGGTTATTTACTGGCGCGGGATTCGCGCAGCAAATTCAGAGCGAGACGAAAGCTGATATTCAACGCAGTCTGCGGCGCTATGATCAGCCATCAATTCAAGGGACAGTCTATGATCAGTCGCGTGCGGTGATTGCGGGTGCAAGAGTGATGGCAACCCAGCAACAGACCAAAAAGGTGACTCACACAAACACAAACGAAGCTGGCCGCTTCCGCTTCGTTGATTTACCTGCCGGTGAGTATGAAATTACTGTCGAGTCGCAAGGATTTATCAAACTCTCTATGACGGAATTGAAACTGACGGATGATGAAACGATCACTTTAGACGCAACGATGAGGGTAGGTGAGGCAACAATGGGCGCTATGCTTGTACTTGAGCCACCCCTAATCCCAACCAACGATACCGTTTTGCCAACCACCCTAATTCGCAAAGATAAACCACGTCAGTAAACGCGCGCTTTTCCGCTAGCCCAGCCATTCCGGCTGGGCTAGCGGAAAAATTTGCGTGGGTACCAATGCTTAGTGACCAATTGAGGAAACAGCAGTGGTGACGGGTTTCACCGGCTGCCCATCCACCGTGTAGTTGATAAAGCCGATCATCATCTCGTCATAGGTCGGCTGGCCGAAGCGCACTGCTTTGGTCGGGTCAGGGTTGAACCTATTCTTCGCCGAGTTGTCGAAATCACCCGTCACCAGAAACTTCGTGCCCTTCGGAATCGCCAGCGGCCGTTGCGGGACGTAGGTCGTTTGCCAGGCGAAGCTATAGTTGGGCACGTTCAGCAAAACTTCTGTGCGGCCATCCGGGTAAAAGACTTTGTATTCCATCGCCGCCCCGCGATAGTGCATATGCGGCGTCAGTGAATGCAGGTGAATATCTTCCTGCGCCGTCCAGCAGCCAGTCACGCGGTGATGCGCTGCGCCGGGCGGAATCTGGAAGTAGGTGTTGCCGATGCCGCGCGTGACAGCGAGTTGCTTGGGCAATTCTTTAGCGAAGATGACGCCCACGCTCGAACGGTCTTTTTCCACGGCGCCCGCAACCTTTGAGTAATGGACTTCAAGCCGAATTTTTGAACCGGCGGGAACCTTGATGCCGATGCCGGTTTCAAACAGGTCGCCACTCGAACCCGGCGCGAAGCCAGCCAACGCCGTCAACACTGCTTCCTGGCCGCTGCCATCGCGCTTAAAGCCGATGCCGCCACTCTTGGTCACGCAGCCATCGTCGTAAATGGGCGCGTCCGTCTTAACCCGTTGCAAAAACCCTTCCTGATAAAAGATCGCCTCCTTTTCGGCCTCAGCCCGCAACTTGGCGAGTTCTTCCGGGCTCGGTTTGGGACGGTCGCTCTTGGGCGGCGGTGGCACGATGTAAGCAATGATGTGATGCACGATCTTGCGATTGCCGGGCCGCGCCTCGGCCTTGAGCACATACCGGTCTTCGGTGAAATTCAGCGGAATCTCGAAGTTTTGATATTCGTCAGGACCGCTGGCATCGAGCGTGAATTCATTTGGCATGGTCAGCACCAGATCAGGCTTGCCGATACGCCAGCCCTCGACAAATTGCGGTGCGGGCGGCAAATCTTTGGCCTTGCCTTCGGGCGCGCCGCTGTCCGCCCAAGCCGCAATCTTCTCAATCTCGGTCTGGCTCAAACGCCGGTCGTTGGCCCACGCGCCCACGTGCGGGTCGGCGTGCCAGGGCGGCATCTGGCGGCTGACGACCTGCTCGCGGATGGACTTGGCCCAGGGGCGCGCGTCTTTGTAACTCATCAGCGAGAAGGGCGCGGCCTCACCGGGGCGATGGCACTCGGTGCAGCTTTTGAAAAGGATCGGGGCGATGTCTTTGTTAAACGTCACAGGCGTAACGGGCGGTTTGGTGCTGGCGGCGCTCTGCGCGATCCAGCCCAGCCCTGCGAACAAGGCCAGTGCAACCGCGCTGACCGGACTGATCCAAGGGTGGCGAAGTCTATTTAATGTCATAGTGAGTTGCTCCTTTCTGAAACGTGATTGGTGATGAAGAGGTCCCGGTGGTTTGTGCCGGTCGCAAAAACGCCCCTTTGCTGTTGCATTACTGGCGGCTTGTTTTGCGGGCGGCGTAGCTCGCAGTAACAGAGCCAGAGCACCCCACCGAACCAAATGAGCAGCCCGGCGCAGGCCAGACCACTGAGCAGTAAGGAGAGGAATTCCAGCGCACCCATCAGCCACATCTGCGTGGCTTGTAAGCTCTCAATCATTTCAACTGGCATGGTGAACCTCCTCTGGGAAAGGTCGTTGCTGATTTCGCGAGCAGGCGGCAAGTCCCGGCATCCGCCACGTTGCGCCTGCGTTTTTCTGTCGGCAATTGAGAGAGCGGAAAAGCCGTGCGCATCCCCTCACGATTCGTGAAAAAAATTGTTGTGCTTGGGCGCGAGTGCTAGACTGCGCCGCGTTTGGCCCAACCAGCAGTACCTTTCAAGGCCGAGGCTTCCAGAAATACCGGCACCGACAGCAAACGACTAGGAGGTGCGCATGGCAGACAATATCACGCAATTGCTACGGGATTGGGGCGCGGGTGATCAGCGCGCGTTGGATCAGTTAATGCCACTGGTCTATGACGAATTGCGCCGTTTGGCCCGCCGCCATTTACGGCACGAATTGCACCAGCACAGCCTGCAACCGACCATGCTCGTGCACGAAGCCTACCTGCGGTTGGCCGATCAACCGCAAGTCAGTTGGGAAAATCGCGCGCAGTTCTTTGGGCTGGCCGCCAAGCTCATGCGCAACATTCTGGTGGATCATGTCCGCGCACGGCAGGCTGACAAACGCGGCGGCGGGGCGTTGCAGGTTTCGCTCAGCGCCGTTGATCAACTGGGCCGCGTTGCGCAAGAGCCGGAAGTGGAATTGCTAGCGCTGGATGCCGCGTTGGAACGTTTGGCCGCGTACAGCCCACAACACAGCCGGTTGGTGGAATTGCGTTTCTTCGGCGGACTGACGATTCCCGAAACGGCAGAAGTCATGGGCCTTTCACACGCCACGGTCGAACGCAATTGGACTTTTGCCCGCGCCTGGCTGCGCAATGAATTGAGCAGATGATTTCAGGTACGGTACGGAGAGCGGTTGCGACCTAATTGTTCGACAAGCTGCCAGCTTGTCGCGGCGTGGCCGTTGAACTATAGAAGCGCTACACCAAGATGCCCGGAATGCGCCGGTACAGAACCGGGAGCGATAGCGACTGGGTAACGCGGCGTGAAACCTCTGCGGAGTACCCGGTCGCTATCGCTCCCGGTTCCGTACCGCTGGCTTTCCTACCCGACATCTTGGTGTGTTTCCCCTATAGATCGGTTTGCAATTGCGTGTACGGTTTGTCGTCCCGGCTTTAGCCGGAAGATTGGCAAGCTTTCCGGCTAATGGTCTTTGAAAAATAGGTTTAACAAAACGTACTGCCAAGGGTAAGGCAGGTTAATAACCTGCCTTACTCCTGAACGCTATTCTGGCCGCGCTGAGTGTTCGCTGCCAAGGGTAAGGCAGGTTATTAACCTGCCTTACCGACTTCTGTTAAATCAATTTTTCAAAAGCCATAAGCTGGGACTACAAACCCGTACATTGATCTGCAAACTGATCTAATGGGCTAGCAGCCGGACTTCGACAAGCTGGCAGCTTGTCGGACATCCAAGCGACCGGCTTAGCTGGATGGCCAATCGCTGCCTAAACATTCGGAGACAATTACCAAATGAAACCGCTTCCCAACCAAGCCCGAGTCGAAGCCCTCTTTCATGGAACGCTGGAACAGCAACCGGCAGCGCGCGCCGCCTTTCTCTCACATGCCTGCGCGGGGGATCAGCGCTTGCTGGAGGCGGTCGAGGCTTTACTGGCAGCACACGATCAATCCTGGAGCCTGCTCGATCAGCGCCACGCTGGGGCCGAGTTCGACAGCACCTCCGCGCCGACTAGGAATTTGCCGCCAGCACCACAGCCCGCCCATAAGCCCGTTTTATATTCATCAGGCGACAGCGTGCGCGAAGGCCGCTTCGTCACGGGCGCAATGCTAGCCGAGCGTTACCGCCTCGTCGGCTTGCTGGGCAAAGGCGGGATGGGCGAGGTCTACAAAGCCGAGGATTTGAAACTCAACCAGACCGTCGCGCTCAAGTTTCTGCCCGAAAGCATTGCGCTCGACGGTGGGATGCTGGCCCGCTTTCACAACGAAGTGCGCATCGCGCGACAGGTCGCCCATCCGAATGTTTGCCGCGTCTACGACATTGGCGAAGTCGAGGGACTGCATTTTCTCTCGATGGAGTTTATTGATGGTGAGGACTTGAGCAGCCTGCTGCGGCGCATCGGACGATTGCCGGGCGATAAGGCAGTGGAGTTGGCGCGGCAGATGTGCGCGGGGCTGGCGGCGGCGCACGAAGCGGGCGTGCTGCATCGTGACTTGAAACCGGCCAACGTGATGATTGACGGGCGCGGCAAAGCGCGCATCACCGACTTTGGCTTGGCGGTGGTGAGTGAAGAGTTGCGCGGCGAAGAAGTCATGGCAGGCACGCCGGCGTACATGGCTCCTGAGCAGTTGACGGGTAAGGAAGCCACTCAGCGCAGCGACATCTATGCCTTGGGTTTGGTGCTCTACGAACTGTTTACCGGCAAGCGAGTCTTCGAAGCAAAAAGTATTCAAGAACTGATCTCTTTGCACGAGAAGTCCACACCGCCGACGCCCTCGAGTCACGTGAAAGACATTGACCCGCTGGCCGAGCGCGTGATTCTGCGCTGTTTGGCAAAAGACCCAAAGGCCAGACCGGCCTCGGCAGTACAAGTGGCGCTGGCGTTGCCGGGCGGTGATCCGCTGGCAGCGGCGTTGGCGATGGGCGAGATGCCTTCGCCGGAGATGGTCGCGGCTTCAGGGCAAAAGACCGGGCTGCGTCCGCCGGTTGCGGTCGTGTGCTTGATTGCCATCATCGTCGGCCTGCTCGCGCTGGTGTATGACCAAAGCCGCAGGAGGATGTTTGACGTAACCCCGTTTGAACATTCGCCTGAAATCCTGTCGCAAAAGGCGCGCGAAATCAGCGCGCAACTCGGTTACCCGGAACGTCCGACCGACAGCGCGCATGGCTTTGAGTATGATGGCGCTTATCTAAACTACGTCCGGCGACAAATTCCCGCCCGCGAATGGTGGCAGCGTTTCAGCCGAAGTCGGCCTGCTCCTATCTTCTTTTGGTATCGGAAAAGTCCTCAACAACTTCTGCCAAAAGATGACCCTGATCCTACGCTATGGGGCCAGCCTCCTGATATGTCGCGGGTGCGGGAAAACGATCCGCCACAGACGCCAGGCATGGTGTGCATCAGGTTGGATATGCAAGGACGGCTGCTGCGCTTTTCCGCCGAACCACCGGCGCTTGATGAAGGGCCAAGCCATTCGTCACAACCTACGCAGGATAATTGGGCTAGACTCTTTTCAGCCGCCGAGATTGATGTCGCACGTCTGACCGCAACTGAACCGAAATGGACGCCACCCTCGGCCTTTGACACGCGCGCGGCGTGGAGCGGGGCATTCCCGGAACAGCCTGATTTGCCGCTGCGCGTGGAAGCCGCCGCCTGGCACGGCAAGCCAGTTTACTTTGAAGTGATTGGTCCGTGGACGACGCCTAATCGAGGAGTGGCGGTTCAACTTCCCAGTAAAATGCTCGTTTGGTTTTTGACCGTTACCTACTGGGCTATCTTGCTGTTTGGCGGGTGGCTGGCGTTGCGTAACCTACGTCAGGGGCGGAGTGACCGTAAGGGTGCATTTAGGTTAATGGCCTATATATTCCTAAGCCATCAAGTCGCCATATACCTTGGTTCACAGATGACAGCAGTGAACGAGCTCATGTGCTTTTATCTCGCATGCTTCACTTGGATTTTATACATGTCGCTTGAACCTTATGTCAGGCGGCGTTGGCCCGACATGCTAATTTCCTGGAACCGGGTCTTGGCGGGGAAGGTGCGCGATCCTTTAGTGGGCAGAGATATGTTGTTCGGCATTTTGGCCATAATCCTGCTCAGTCTTCTCTTTAGATTGATTTTTCTGCTGAGGATACATCTTTTTGATTTAGCACCCTTCCCTGGGGCTGCGGTGACACCACTGAAAATCCTGAGTAGCTTGCGCCTAACCATCAGCAGTCTGGTGATCCTTCCCCACTGGGCAATGTTCATTGCATTGTGGTTCCTCTTCTTCTTTTTTCTGCTGCGTATCCTGGTGCGCCGTGATTGGCTGGCTATAGCGCTCTTCGCACTCATCGCTGGCCTGGCGGGGTATGATGGCAGTTGGGTAGATTTGGCCACTGGGATGTTGCTTTGGTTGATTGGGGCCCTTTTGATGTGGCGTTATGGGTTGGTGGCATTTGCCAGCTTCCTACTCACCAGCTATGCGCTTAACAACTTCCCCTACACACTCGACTTTTCACGATGGTATGCAGCAGCAGGCCTGATTCCATTGATTGCTCTGCTGGCGCTGGCTTCGGTTGCGTTTTACACCTCGCTGGGTGGGCAGAAGGTGTTTCAAGTCAGCCTGCTGGATGAATGAATCTGAACCTGGGTACGCACCGCTGCCAGCGTGCAGGAGTGATTCATAGACACTGTGGCTCCGACTATAGCAATCGCCAAGTCGGCACGCTGGCAGCGCTGCGTACCCAGGTCTGGCTATTTCTTCTTCCGCTTGATATTGACCAGTCGCGCCGGATAGATGCCGAAATTTTCGACCTCGATGGTGTTCCCGCTCTTAGCACGCACGCGGGCGGCGGGGAACAGCGTGCCTTCGACATCGCCGTCTTCCTGCACGAAAAGCTCAATGTACGTGAACGGGTAATCCACCGAACGCGCGCCGCGCCGCAATTCGCCAAAGCCCAGCCAGCGTTCGGCGACGGCGGAAATCTTGCGCCCGTCTTCGGTTTGCGTCACCCAAACAGCGTTGAGGTCACGGCTCAGTCCGCTGCCGATTTGGATGGTGCCGTGCTTTTCTTTCGACACGGCGTCCCAGAATTTGTCCTGCCCGTCGCGTTTCAACAAATCCAGCAGACGGGTGACTTCGGCTTCCGGCGTGATGTTGTTGATCGTCAGTGTGAAGAAATCGGTGACGGCGCCGCGCGGGCCGCCGATGTAGGTGATGTTGCCCCGGTAAACTTCTTTGCCGGCGCGGTTGGTTTGCGCGTTGGCCGGTGGGGTAGCCAGCAACAGCACAAATAGCGACAATACCAGATGCATCAAGGTTGTGATTTTGCTTTGCATAGTTCCTCCGAATCATGAAAACAGGTTGCACGCGAAGATACGGGCAACCTGCGCGGACGGATTTATGGTCAATGCGCCATAGTCGTTTCAACTTCAGGCTAGAGCGCGGAAAAAGCGCTGGCTAAATCCGCGATGCCCGTTTTCAAAGCGCTGATCGCCTCGGCCAGCGTCGCACAAGGCGCGGTGTTGACCAAATGCGCATCGCCAAAATCCGCGCTCGTCCACATGTAAGAATGCTGCCCAACCGTCAGCGTCCCGTGCCATTGCGCTGGTTTAGCCCCTGGCTCTACAAAGATGTCAAAGGTGACGTAAAAACGCCGCTGCTCCCAACTCTCAGCGCCGGTTTGAACAATCAGACACCCCCAGACCGTGAAGCCGTAATGGTCGCCATCCTTTTCGTTGCTATATTCCCATTCAGATAGGTTTGGGAAGGCCGCTTTCACTTGGTTTAAGACAGGCTCAATTTCTGTCTGGGCGAGAAACATCGTTGGCTCCTTTCAGGTCGAATCTTCCCATGCGCGCCGCTGCCTGTTATTCAACCTTGATCGGTTGGGTGACGATTTGCATTTGCCGCCCAGCCTGCAGCGACTGAATGGCTGCCACGTTGTGCGCCACTTCGTCTTTGCCCGCGTGCAACCCGACCTGGATGGCAAACATTCGCGTCTCGTTCGGTTTCAGCTTGGGCACGCGCCCGGCTTTGCGTTCGATACTGCGATTGGCAGGCGAACTCGTGCCCGGTTCCAGCCCGGTGACGTAGCCTTCCTCCAGCGCTGTCGTATTTTTCCAGAGCGTGAAGTAAGGCAGTTGCGAAATGTCATAACGCATCGTCACAGCCCGGTCGCCCGCCGCGTTGTGCAACAGCACGCTCGTCAGGTTGGTGGCATCGGCGAACGGCTCGATCAGATAAACCTGTTCGACGAAGCCTTTGGTTGGCGCGACATATTCGGCAAAGCTGGCGGTGCTTTTGGCCGCGTGCGCGTTGAAGGGCGTAATGCGTTTGACCGCGCCGACAAAGCGCGCGCCTTTTTCCAGCAGCGGCGGGCCGTAGTTGGCGTGATAGATCAATTCGAACTCCTGCTCATACGCACTGTAGTTCGTCAGGCTATCCTGAAGGCGGAAGCTGGTTGCACCGGGCGCAGTCGAAATCTCCGTCCAGATTTCGAGCTTCGGGCCGTAAAACATCCGCTCGTCCACGCGGCCACGGATGTGCAGCGCGTTGGGCGGTTGCGGATCAACGATGATCTCGACTTCCGAAGCAGGCGTATTGCCGAGCTTGCCGTGCAGCGTCAAATCCATCTCGGCTTCGTCGCCGGTGTTGTTGATGAATTTGTCTTTGCCGGGATGGCCCGCCCATTCCAGGCCGCATCGCACCAGCCATTCGTTGAAGCCTTCGAGCCAGCCCAGGCCGCCCCGGCTTTGCAGATTGATCAACGACGGATGCACGACCTCTTTCACGGGCGAATCCCAACCCAATCGCAGGTCGCCCGACTCGACGCGCAAGACGTTCATGCCGCGCGTGGGGATGACGATGAACCGCAGCTTGCCGTTATCAACAGCGATGACTTCGACGCCTTCCTGCTTGCCGCCGTGCAAGGTGTATTTCTGGATTGACCACGGCCCGCTTGAGGGGAACGGCATGTCGCGGTCAGTCACTTGCCAGGTTTCGAGGCGGATGTTGCGCGCGGTGCTGGTGAGCGTTTGGTGGAAGGGGCCGTATTTTTGTGCGTTCACGGTGGTGGCGGTCAAAAGCATGATGCAGACAAGTTTTAACAAGTGGGGCCTCCAGTAGATTGAGAGGGTAGAGTCAGGCTTGGTTGTCGTCGGTTGATGGCGCTGGGGGTAATTGACGGCGTGCGAGTTCGGAGCTTAAGCGGTTTCGCTCGTGTTCTGAGCGTTCAAGCGCCTGTGCGCGGTGCTCAGCCTCGCTCTTCCAATGGTCAGTTTCACGCTTCGCGCGTTCGACTTCAGCCAGCCATTTGTCGCGCTCCGCCCGCCGCCCCAGTTCGATAAGGACAGTGGTCAATTCAGCCATGATTTCTTTATGCCGCTGTTCCTGCTTTTCACTCTGCTTTTCCAGCCGGGCCAGGCGCTCCTCAAAGGTGAAGAGCGGCTTCAGAAGGTCCCAAAAGAATTTCCACATCTGCCCGCCTCCTTTTCAATTCAGCCATCAGCCGGTCATTTTCAGCATCAAGTAAGGCGATGCGTTCCCAACGCTCATCGCTCTCACGTTGGCGCTCTTGCAAAATCGCAGTCATGCGGATCAACTCTTCCTTGAATTTCTCCCACTCGCTTTGCGGGATTTCCAGCGTGATCATTTTTTCCATCGCAAGACCTCCTTATGTCACGCATCGTAGCACAGCCGCCCAGCAAAAGCGGCTGTGCTATGTCACGCCGGTTGTTCACAGCTTGATAATCAGCTTACCTTGGTTCGAACCTTCAAACAGCTTGTTCAACGCCGTCGGCGCGCTCTGCAACCCTTCGACGACTTCGACGCGGTATTTGAGCTTGCCTTGCATGAACCATTCGCCCAAATCCTTCATCGCCTCCTGCGCGCGCGGCATGTAATCGGTCACGATGAAGCCTTGCACCTTGGCGCGTTTGGCGAGGATGTTGACGAGGTTGTAGGGGCCGGGCACGGGCGCGGTCGCGTTGTATTGCGAGATCAAGCCACAAACTGAAATGCGCGCGCCCAGATTGATCTGGCCCAGGATGGCATCGAAGATTTCGCCGCCGACGTTCTCGAAATCAATATCAATCCCGTTCGGACAGGCGCGGCGCAAGGCTGCGGACACTTTCTCCGTCTTGTAATTGATCGCCGCGTCAAAGCCGAGTTCCTCCACGATCCATTTGCATTTGTCGTCGCTGCCCGCGATGCCGACGACGCGGCAGCCTTTGATTTTGCCGATCTGCCCGACCAGCGAACCGACCGCGCCTGCTGCTGCCGACACGACCAGCGTTTCGCCCGGCTGCGGATTGCAAATATCCAGCAAGCCGAAATAGGCCGTCAGCCCGATGTGGCCGAACAGGCCCAGATAGGCCGTCAACGGCAGGCCCGGCCTGTCCGGCAGTTTGCTCACCCCCCGGCCATCGCTGACCACGTATTCCTGCCAGCCGAACATGCCTTGCACGGTTTCGCCAACGTTGAAATTGGGATTCTTCGATTCCTCGATGACGCCGACTCCGCCGCCTTCCATCACCGCGCCCAACGGGATTTCGTCGCGGTACGAACCGCCTTCGCGCACCCAGCCGCGATTGGCCGGATCGAGCGACAGATACAGCGCGCGCACCAGCACCTGGCCGTCTTGCAGCTCAGGTACAGTTTCTTCCGTCCATTGAAAATTGGCCTCGGTCAAATTGCCGACCGGGCGCGAAATCAGCCGCCATTGGTGATTGATTCGTTGAGACATTGCTGTTCCTCAAAACTGTACAGCAAGCTGCCAGCTTGCTGCGGTCTTTACTTACGCGCGCACTGGCCGCCAGTCGTTCGACCAGCCGCCCGGCAGCAGGCTGGCAGCCTGCTGTACCTTGCGCAGCACGCTAAATCTCACGCCGTAATGGCGCGAGGATGTTGGCGATCAGCACGCCGGCGACGAGCGCGGCGGCGGTTAGGATCATTTTGAAGGTCGTGTCTACGCCGGAAATGACTTGTTTGTCCAACAGCGCCGCCAGCCCGCGAAAGCCCACACTGCCGGGCACCAACAGCAGGATGCCCGGCACTTGCGTGATCGTGGCGGGCCGATCCAGCCAGCGCGCATAAAGGCGGCTGGCGACGCTGACGAGCAACGCGCCGACAAAGACACCCAGATCGCCGCCGAACCATTGCGCGCCTGCGCGTGCGCCGGTAAAGGCAATGGCTCCGGCAAGCACGATCCAAATGGCATCGCGCGGTTTCGCGCGCAAGAGCACCGTGAGCGCCAGCGACATCGCCACCAACGCGGCCCATATCGTCCATTCGGGCAAGGCGACGGCGCGGGCGATGCGTGCCGCGCCCAGCAATTTATCGGTGATCGTATTGCCAATGGCGACGCCAAAACCCATGCCCAGAAAGACGACAAAGGCCGCGCTCAAACGCGCCGTGCCCGACGCCAGATGTTGCGTTGACAGTTCGATCATCGCAACGGTCAACGTCAGTCCCGGCATCAACACGATCAGTCCGGCCAGCGTGGCGTTCGACACGGCATACGCGCCAAACACCAGGCTGAAAACTACCGCCAGCACTGTCACAGTGAACGCCGCCAGCGGTTCGAAGACGCGGCTTAACCCTTGCCAGCGGCCCGCCAGCAATTGCAACAGCCCGATCATCAGCCCCAACGTAGCCGAAAGCGCAATCTCTTGGCTGCCGCCGCCCAAAAAACGCGAAGCCGCCGCCGAGGCTAAGCCAAAGGCCAGTGTCCGCAACACGCTGCCATAGGGCGGCCTGGCGGCGATGATTTCATCGATCTGCGCCGAGCCTTCAAGCGGGGCCAAGCCTGCGCGCAGCACGCGCACAGCCACGGCGTCCAGATCGGCCAGCTTGCCCAAATTCACTTCGCCCGGCGTGACGCGCATCAGAAAGGTGTGTTGTTCATCCTGTTTGCCAAACGCCGCAAAGATCGAAGTCGGCGTCGAAAAGAATTGCCCTTCCAAGCCAAGCTTCCGCGCGGCGCTTTCCAACACGTCTTCCAAACGGTGGGCGGGCACGCCGTAGCTGTGGAGGGCGCGCGCCAGCCGCAAGACGAAGCTGACTTCATCGTGCAATTCGAGTCTTGCGGTGAGTTGGTTCATAGCGGACTGTTTCACTTTGCTTCCGGGACTGAAACGCGCACGGACAACTTGCTTCCGGGACTGAAACGCGCACGGACAACTGTGCACCGTGGGCGCGAGCGTTCAGAGTTCAAGCTTTAGCTTGTTTTCGCGCGTTACGCACGCCGGACAAGCTAAAGCTTGAACTCTGAACGCCTGTTTGCCAGTGCGCCCGGTTCAATCATTTGATCCGAACTCGAATAAAGAAACCTGCTGCGGCTCCAAGCTCAACGCCTCACGCACCGGGCGGAAGCTGCGCCGATGAATCGGCAGCGCGCCGCGTTCGCGCAAGGCCTTGAAATGCTCCGGTGTCGGATAGCCTTTGTGCGTGGCAAACCCATAGCCGGGGTACTGCCGTTCGTATTCATGCAACAACGCATCGCGCGCCGTTTTCGCCAGAATCGAAGCCGCTGCGATGCTGGCCGAGAGGCTGTCGCCTTTGATGATGCCGCGCTGCCGCATCGAGATGGCGGGGATCGTGCGGGCGTCCACCAGCACATAATCCGGTTGCAGCGCCAGCCCTTCGACCGCACGCCGCATCGCGAGCAGGCTGGCGTGATAAATGTTCAACCGATCAATCTCGGCGACTTCGGCGCTGCCCAGCGCCCAGGCGACGGCATCGGTTTTGATTTGCGCAGCCAGTTGTTCGCGCGTGGTTTCGTCCAGCTTCTTTGAATCGTTCAGTGCGCGCAGCTTGTAATCGCGCGGCAGAATCACTGCGCCCGCCACCACAGGGCCAGCCAATGGCCCGACGCCAGCCTCATCCACGCCGGCAATTTGCGCGAAACCTTGCGCCCACAACTCGCTTTCGTATTTCAGCAAGCGGCGCAACCGTTGTCCTTCGACGCGATTGGCGGATTGCTGAGCGCTGGCTTGCGCGCGCAAGCGTTGCGCCAGGGCGCGCGCGCCGTTGCGCGTGTCTTGTTCCAATGCTTCGAGCAAGCCGCTGGGCGCGGCAGCGGCGCGTACCCGTGCTTGTAACACGGCCAGCGGCAGGGCCAGCCATTCGTCCAATGAATTCATCAACAAACCCAATGCGGAAAATCTATTTGGCTTTTGTAGCCGTAAACTGAAGCTGAGGGATTATAGTCTGCGGGCTGAGTTTGAACGAACATCCATTGGGAATAAAATCGCGGCAATGAACGATTCAACCAGAGATTTGAGCGGATGCAAATGGATTGACCGCAGTGCGCTTTGGCGCGGAGTTATCTGAATGCTAATTAAGAAACCTGACGACATCAAAAGCAGCGAGATTACCGGCGAGAGCCTCTATCTGAACCGTCGCAAATTTTTGCAGGCGGCAGGCCTTGCCGGTTCGGTCGCAGCGACAGGGTTGCTCTATCGGGCGCTCAATCCGTCGGGGCAGACCGGGGCGGTCGCGCCTGCTGAGGGCGTGGCCAATCAAACTGCTGGTTCGACTGCTAACACCCCGCTTGCCGGTTACAAAACGCCCGAAGGCGAAGCCGCCAATAAATTCGAAGACATCACGACCTACAACAACTTCTACGAATTCGACACCAGCAAAGGCGGCGTCGCGCCGCGCGCCAAAAACTTCGTCACGCGCCCGTGGACGGTGACGGTGGATGGCCTGGTCAATAAGCCGAAGACCTTTGATCTGGACGAGCTCGCCAAACTCGCGTCGGCGGAAGACCGTGTCTACCGCCATCGTTGCGTCGAAGCCTGGTCAATGGTCATCCCTTGGCTCGGCTTCCCGCTCGCCAAATTGCTCGAAGCCGTCGAGCCGCAAGGTAATGCCAAGTACGTCAAGTTCATCACGCTTTACGATCCCAAACGCATGCCGGGCCAGCGCGACGACGTGTTGCAATGGCCGTATCAGGAAGGCTTGCGGCTGGACGAGGCCATGCATCCGCTGACGTTGCTGGCGACGGGCCTGTATGGCAAAGCGCTGCCGCCGCAAAACGGCGCGCCGCTGCGCCTGGTCGTGCCGTGGAAGTACGGTTTCAAGGGCATCAAATCCATCGTGCAAATCATCCTGATGGCCGACCAGCCGCGCACCGCCTGGAACATCGCTGCGCCGGATGAATACGGCTTCTATTCCAACGTCAATCCACAGGTGGATCATCCACGCTGGAGTCAGGCCACCGAACGCCGCATCGGCGAATGGAATCGCCGCCAGACGACGCTGTTTAACGGCTACGGCGAACAGGTCGCGCAGATGTATGCGGGGCTGGATTTGCAGAAGAATTTTTAGATTATTGAGTGTACGGTTTGCTGAAGCCGTTGGGCGCGGCTGGTAGGACAGGTTACCAACCTGTCCTACCAGCCGCAGCCATACACGCAACTGAAAACCGCTCTAAGGCTATTATGACCAAGCAGGACTCGCAATTCATCAAGCAGGCCATCTTTATCAACAGTGCCGTGCCGCTCGCGTTGCTGCTGTGGGATTGGTGGCACGCGCAATTGGGCGCGAATCCGCTGGAATACATCACGCACACGACGGGCACGCTGACGCTGACCTTTCTGTGCCTGTCGCTGGCGGTCACGCCGTTGCGCAAGGCGTTGGGCTTGCCGTGGCTGGGGCTGTTGCGGCGCACGCTGGGCTTGTATGCGTTTTTCTACGGCTCGCTGCATTTGCTGGCGTATACCTGGTTCGACAAGTTCTTTGCCTTCGCTGTGATTTTGAAAGACGTGGTGCAGCGCCCCTTCATCGCCATTGGCATGCTGGGCTGGCTGGTGATGCTGCCGCTGGCGGTGACTTCGACAAATGCGATGCTCAAACGCTTGGGCGGCAAGCGTTGGAACCGGTTGCACAAACTGGCCTACGTCGCGGCGGCGGCGGGCGTGTTGCATTACTATCTGCTGGTCAAGGCCGACATCACCAAGCCGCTGGCGTTTGGCGCGGTGCTGGCGGTGCTGTTGGGCTATCGCGTGTTGAATAAATACTTGCCTGCTTGGACACAGCGTCAGCCTGCGCGTGTTGCGCGTTAGCTTGGCTAAGCACGCATCCGGTTGTTCGACAAGCTGCCAGCTTGTCGGGGTCTCGGCTGGCGAACAATGGGTTTTACTATCAAGCGTCCGACAAGCTGGCAGCTTGTCGGACCACTTGGCGCATTCGCCAGTAAGGTCATCCTTCAGTGCGTACCCAGGAAAACATTGCCGCGTCACCTCAAATCCGCTTAATATTCCGCCTGCATTTCTGAATTTCTGAACTTCCTCAAACGCCTTTCGTAAGTTCGCTACGGAAGACGCCCGCAGTCAAAGCGGCCCCGGTTCACACCCGCAGAGCCGCGCGGAGCGTTTCGACGATGGAAGCATTTCTAATCATCTCAATTTTCTTACTCGTGCTGCTGACCGCAGCCTACTCTCTGCGCAACCGCAAGCAAGCCAAACTGGCCAAACTTTCTAGCGCGCCAACCGCAGTTTTTGTCGCACTACCTGCCGACTGGCCTGGCCCGCGCGGATTGTTCGATAACCCCGAACAACATGCTGCGTTGGCGCTGGCCGAAGCCGAACGCACTGCCGCCGAAGCGCGTGCCGCTTTATTGAAGTGTGCCGCAACAGGCGACTTGAGCGTGCTGGCCGAAGCTTGCGCACAAGGTGGCGATGAACTGTACCAACAGGCATTGGGCGAATTGGTGCGCTGCGTGAGGCGCGATGACGAAGCCTTGCAAAGGCTGGTCAACCACATCACGCAAGACGACCATTGGCGCGCGAATGCGGCGTTGGCCGCAGCGGTGCTGGCGCGTTGGCAAAGTGCGCCGGAGCGGTTCGCGTTGGGCGAACTGCTGCATATTGCGGCGCTCAGCGACGATGCGGCGGTATTTCAGCAAACGGCGGAAGCGGCGTTGGCGGCTTGGCGTGCAGGTTGTCTCGGTTGGGCGTCAGCGCACAACCTGCACGCGCTGATCGAGAGCGAGTACTGGATTTTGGCCCCGGCTGCGCGGCAGTCGGGTGAAGGCTTTGTTTTGAAGCGGATGCTGGTGACTGTGCGCCGTGAGCTAGCGGCGGCAACGCCACCAGCATCGTCCTCGTAGCGTGTTTACGTGATTCGAGCAATCAAACGGAAAGCCATTTGCCACAGAGGCACAGAGACACAGAGAAAAACAGGAGCTTTCAACAACTCTTTTCCCCCTCTGTGACTCTGTGACTCTGTGGCCGATTTTTCCTTTTGGCTCGCTTCAGTAACGCTGTTCTGACTCAGTCTCGTCGCTAGCAGCAAAGGAAACTATGCAAGGTTTTACTCCATTCGTGTTATTCGCGGCGCTCGTCGTGTGCGTTGGCGTGCTCATGATCTTGCGCAAGATTTTGGTCAACGTCAGCGCGACCGAGATCGCCATCAAGGAGCGGCGCTATTTCGGGGCCAAGATGCCGCCAGGCCGCGTCGTCGCCACCGAAGGCGAAGTCGGCATTCAGGCCGATGTGTTGAAACCCGGCTTGCACATCGTCAAATGGCCGTTTGAGCGCGTCTTCAAAAAAGTCCCGTTGATCGAAATCGGCGCGGATGAACTCGGCGTGATCGAAGCCGTGGATGGCGAGCCGTTGCCGCCGGGCCGCATCTTCGCGCCCGACCGCGCGCAAAACGCGCACAACAACTTTCAAGACCCCATCGCCTTCATCAAACAGGGCGGCGTCAAGGGCATTCAGATGCGCACGTTGCCGCCGGGTTTGTGGCCGATTCATCCCTATCTGTTTCGCGTCTCGATTGCCAAAGCCACCATCGTGCCGCAGGGCAAGGTCGGCATCGTCACCGCCGCCGACGGCGCGCCGCTGGATGCGGGCCGCTTGCTGGCGATGGCGGTGCCGGGGCATCGCAACTTTCAGGACGCCGAACAATTCATCCACGCCGCCGGACAAAAAGGGCCGCAGGTCGAAATCCTGACGCCCGGCACCTATCGCATCCTGACCAACTCGGTCTCGCTCGAAGAGCAGAATGAGATCAAGGCCGGTCTCTTCTGGGTGCAGCTTTTCGACGCGACGCTGGTCAATGAAAACCAGGTCGGCCTGGTCGAAGCGCTGGACGGCGCGCAACTCGATCCGCGCGATTACGTCGCCACCCAGGTCGAAGGCCACAGCAATTTCCAAACCGGCGACGCCTTTATCAAACGCGGCGGCCAGCGCGGCCCGCAGAAGGATTTGCTGTTGCCCGGCACCTATTACATCAACCCGCTGCTCTTCAAAGTCATCCCCGAAAAGGCCGGCGAAGTGCGCCCCGGTGAAGTCGCCGTGATCGTCTCCAACGTTGGCAAAGACCCGACCGAAGAGATTCGCAAAGCGATGGCAGCCAAGGTGCGCGAGAAACTCGAACGCGAAGAGAAAGAGCAACTCGCGCTGGCTGCCGCGCATTTGGACAAGCTGGATGGCAAAACGGGCGACGATCTGCAAGCGCTGGAGCAGGAGTTGAAAATCAGCGACCCCGCCGATGGCCGCCTCGATCAAGGCGCGCACGAAGCTTACGTCGTGCCCGAAGGCTTTCGCGGCATTCAGGAAACGGTCGTCGGGCCGGGCCGCTATTACGTCAACACGCTGGCCGTCACACCGGTCATCATCCCGACGACCAACCAGACGGTCGAATGGACGGCGGAAGATTTGAAAGCTTCCTTCGATCCCTTCGAAGTGATCTCGAAAGACGGCTTCACGATGCAACTCGAAGTGCGCGTCGTCTTCCGCGTCAAACCCGAAGACGCGCCCTTTATGGTCGCCAAGATCGGCGGGCTGGAACGCTTGATTCAAAACGTGATGCATCCGCTGATTGATTCGATCTTCCGCAACCAGGCCAGCGAATCGCCGGCGATGGCCTACCTGCAAAACCGCCACGAAGAGCAGGAGCGCGCCGAAGCCCGCGTGCGCGGCCACTTGCTCAAGTACCACGCGGACGTCGTCAACGTGCTGATCTGCCACATCCGCCTGCCCGAAGAACTGATGAAGACGCAGACCGAAAAGATTCTGGCCGAACAGCGCCAGACGATGTTCCGTGCGCAACAGGAAGCCGAGGTCAATCGCATTGAACTAGAAAAGACCAAATCCCGCGCCGACAACCAGAAGTCGTTGATGGAGGCCACCGTCGGCGTCGAAATCGCCAGCCGCCGCGCCGAACAGCGCAAGGCGGAAGGCGAAGGCGAGGCGCACTACATTTCGCAAACCGGCAAGGCCGAAGCCGAAAAGATGCGCCTGATGGGCGAAGCGCAAGGCGTGGCCTACCGTGAACAGGTCAACGCGCTCGGCGCGCAAGGCGTCGCGCTGGTCGAGACGCTCAAAGTCATCGGCGAGAAAGGCGTGCGCATCACTCCTGATGTGCTGGCGTCGGGCGGGAATGGCGATGGCGCGGGCGGGTTGGGGACGTTGTTGTTGCTGAATCTGTTTCGCGGGCAGATGAAGGGGAACGACGCGGGCAATAACGGCGCGAAGTAGCGGCAGCCGGATTTGATGGTGCGGGCAGCCGGGTTGTCCTGGCTGCCCGCGCTTCTCATCGGTAAGGCGAAATTCGATTGTTGTTAATGAACAGGTTTGGCTATACTCCCGTTTCCCCTCCAAGCAAAACGTAACGGCAGTCAGCAGCAACCCTACAAATGAGCAAAGCGCGCAAACAACTGATTGAAGGCAGTAATCTCTACGGCATTGAGCCGCGGGAGGTGCCCCTCTATAGCCTCTTGCAAGCTTCGCGCTACCTGAAAATTCCGTTTGGGACATTGCGTTCATGGGTAAGAGGCCGTGACTATCCAAGCGGAAATGAGCAAGGCAAGAAGTTCTCAGGCCCAGTTATTTTATTGTCTGACCCTGACGTTGCGCGCTTGTCTTTCATGAACCTCGTCGAAGCTTACGTGTTGAATGGAATCCGGCGGGTCGAAAACGTCCCTTTTTACAAGGTCCGAAACGCGATCAAGTACCTTGAAGACAAATCTCCTTCGAAACATCCGCTGGCCGACAAGCTGTTTCTGACCAATGGCGTGGATTTATTCATTGAGGATTTGGGGCAACTGGTCAATGTCTCGCGTGGCGGACAACTTGCCATCAGAAACGTCGTCGAAGAATATCTGCGCCGCATTGACCGTGACCCGACGAAACTTTTGCCGGTGCGCCTCTACCCATTTCTGCGCTCGCCTCATCAAGCCGAAGAACCGAAACGAGTAATGATTGATCCATTGGTTTCATTTGGCCGTCCCGTGCTTGCGAAGACCGGGGTGCCGACTGCGATCGTGGCCGAACGTTTTTACGCCGGGGATTCGACGGACGAATTAGGTAGGGACTATGGCGTCGAAAGAGAAGAGATCGAAGAAGCGGTCAGGTACGAAGCTCCCGCTAGAAAAGCAGCTTGAAAATGTTGTTTTCTTCGTTGACCGCTGCCTCGGCAAAAATACTGTTCCAGAAACCCTTCGCCAAGCTGGCCTGAGAGTCGAGGTACACTCCGACCATTTTCAAGACGATGCGCCGGATACGCACTGGCTAATTGAATGTGGGAAACGCGATTGGGTGGTGCTGACCAAAGATAGAGAAATTCGTCGGAATGATTTGGAACGCATTGCCTTGATGAATTCTGGAGTTGCATCTTTCATTCTTATTTCCGCGAATAGCTCTGGGTTGGACAACGCCAATGCCCTGAGCAAATCCCTCCCAAAAATTGCCCGTTTTCTTCAAACCAGACCAAAGCCTTTTATCGCGCGTATCAACAAAAACGGTGAAGTTGAACTCTGGATTGATCACAAAGGCAAAGATCACTTGAAGCACTGACCTTGAACCCGCTCAACAGAAAAGGAGTTCGTTATGCTCAAACCAACCCGCTCTGTATTCATTGCGTTTTTGCTCCTGACCACTGTCGTCCCCGCGCAGGAAGGCTTTTCGCCCTTCACCACCGATTTCCCGCCCGAAGAATTCGCCGCCCGCCGCACCGAAGTTTACAAGGCCATCGGCGAGAACGGCCTTGCCCTAGTGCAAGGCGCGCCGAGTCCCGCTGGCTACACGCGCTTCCGCCAGTCGAACGAGTTTTACTACCTCTGCGGCATCGAAGTCCCGCACGCCTATTTGCTGTTGGATGGCGCGACGCGGCGGGCCTCGCTCTACTTGCCGCATCGCAACGAAGGGCGCGAACGCGGCGAGGGGAAAATGTTGTCGGCGGAAGACGCAGCGGAGGTCGTCAAGCTGAGCGGCGTTGAGACGGTGTATGGCAGCGACTTGTTGAATGAGCATCTGGCGCGGGCGACGCGCACCAGCGGGCGCGCGCTGTTTACGCCCTTCAGCCCGGCGGAAGGCTTTGCGATGAGCCGCGATCTGGCGGTGCGCGTGATTGGCGATTACGCGGCTGATCCCTTTGACGGGCGGCCTTCGCGCGAAGGCGCACTGATTCAAACGTTGCGCGGGCGCTTCCCGCAATTCGAGATCAAAGACCTGACGCCGGCGCTCGACCGCTTGCGGCTGATCAAGAGTCCGCGCGAGTTGGCGTTGATCAAAAAGGCTACGCGGCTCGGCGGTTTGGCGTTGATGGAGGCGATGCGTTCGACCGAGCCGGGCATTTATGAACACGAATTGGATGGGATGGCGAAGTACGTTTATTACCGCAACGGCGCGCAGGGCGAGGCCTATTACTCGCTGATCGCCAGCGGGCGCAACGCCTGGTATCCGCACTACAACGCGGGCAAGCGGCAGATGCGCGACGGCGATTTTCTGCTGATGGATTTCGCGCCGGACGTGGGCTACTACATGAGCGATGTGACGCGGATGATGCCGGTCAACGGCGTGTTCAACGCCTGGCAGCGCGAGCTATACGGCTTTTATCTCGGCTGCTATCAGGCAGTGCTGAAGGCGATCAACCCCAACGTCACCGCGCAAGTGGTTATTCAGGAAGCCGTCAAAGAGATGGAGCAGTTGCTGGCTTCGTCCAAATTTTCCAAGCCTGCATATGAGAATGCGGCGAAGGCCTTTGTCGCGCGCTATCAAGCCTCGGCGAAAAATCCAAATGCTTCGCTGGGTCATTGGGTCGGTATGGCAACGCACGACGACGGCCCGCACGAAGGGCCGTTGCGCGCCGGGATGGTCTTCACGATTGAACCCGCGCTGACCGTGCCCGAAGAGCAGATTTATATCCGCCTGGAAGACCTGATCATCATCACCGCGACCGGCAAAGAGATCGTTTCCGATTTCGTGCCGATGGAGATAGATGCAATTGAAAAGCTGATGAAAGAGGAAGGGATGTTGCAGCGGTATCCAAAAGATGGCGGGTTGCCGAAACCGTAAATGTTAATCGTCGGGACTGAAAACGCACAGGGTTAATTGGTCACTCGGTGTGCATCGGCATAAATGCGAAGCGCGGCTTCGATGAGTTGCTGAAATTCTTCGCCTTGCGCGCGATACCATTCAAGTACAGTGGCGTCTACTTTAAGGGTCACTTCCTCTTTTTTGCGCGGTAGCCGCCAAGTTGCCTGCGCAAAGAATTGATCGGTCAGCGGCGGAATGTCGGACGTATCAATCTCCTCATCCGTCAACGCATCAATACGTGCCCAATCCGTTTCTGAGGGCGTCTTCAAATTGTTGGCGTTCATGTTTTTGAGCCTTTCGCAACGAGATAATGCGTAGCATGTCGAACCCGCGCTCGACATACACAACTACGACCACACGCGCTTGTAAAAAACCGATTCCGATCCAACGGTCTTCGCCATAATCTTCCCTTGTCTCTGGCACAGTCAACACAGGGCCTTCAAAGATTTGCCAAGCATCGGCAAAATCAAAACCGTGCTTGCGGATGTTAATGCGGTTTTTGGCTTCGTCCCAATCAAACCTCACGGATCATTCCTTCTTTGATTGCAATGCCTCACTCATACCGTAATGCCTCAATCGGATCCATCCGCGCCGCCTTCCACGCCGGCCACAAACCGAAAATCAGCCCGATGCCTACGCTCGACACAAAGCCTGCGATGGGCGCCCAGAGCGGCACATACGACGGCACGATCAGTTTGATCAGCAGCGTGATCAGCCAGCCAAAAAACAAACCGATCAGGCCACCCAGGCCGGTCAGCGTCATGGCTTCGATCAGGAATTGCCAGAGGATGTCGCGGCGTTTGCCGCCGATGGCTTTGCGGATGCCGATCTCTTTGGTGCGTTCGGTGACGCTGACCAGCATGATGTTCATTACGCCGATGCCGCCGACCATCAGACCGACCGAAGAGATCGCGATCATCGCCAGCGCGACGCCGAAAGTGATCGAACGGAAGGTGTCAATGATCGAATCCGCTGTCTGAATGCCGAAGTTGTTCGGCTGGCCGAAAGATACTTGGCGGCGAATGCGCAGCAAATCGGCGACTTGGTCCTGCGCGGTTTTGAGCATGCCGGGTTTGGCGACGGCGAGGATGAAGACATCGTCGGCGCGCGGTTTCAGACGCAGCGCCAAACTGTAAGGCATGAAAATGATGTTGTTCTGATCGTTGTTGCCCTGGCCGCCGCCGAAAAGTTGTTCGCGTTTTTCCAGCACGCCGATGACGCGGAATTCGCGCCCGCCGATGGTGATGGTTTTGTCGAGCGGCGAACCGAAGGGGAAGAACTGATCGGCGACCGAAGCACCAATGACGCAGACTTCATCGGTGTTGTCGTTCTCGCCTTGGGTGAAAAAACGTCCGGCGGAGATTACCCAAATTCCGGCTTTTTCGTAATCGGGCAAGGTGCCTTGCAACAACACGGCGGCGGATTGCGTGCCGCCGCCTTTGACCTCGATCTTGCGCCCGAAATAGTCGTTGGTGATGTTGAGCAGTGGCACCGAGATGCTGACCGAAGGCAATTGCGCCAGCGCCACCGCGTCGTCATAGGTCAGCGGCTTGCGCATACGTTCTTCGCGGGTGGGCGGGCCGAAACGTATGCCCCGGTCGAATTTGTTGATGAACAGAGAGTTGGTGCCGAACGATTCGATCTGTTGGGTGACGGCGTAATCAATGCCACTGATGATCGAAGCAATCGCCATCACCGTCATCACGCCAATCACGACGCCAATCACGGTCAGGAACGAGCGCAGCTTATTCGCGCGCAACGTGTCAATCGCCATCCAGAAATTTTCGGTTATGTCAGTTCTCATAGTAGTCAGTAGTCAGTAGTCAGTAAAAATCCATCGTGATGTCCAGCACGGGCGACGCTGCCGTAATCGCCGGCAATTGAGCAATGGCGGCGGCGTCTGATGAACGAGGCGATCACCATCACGACCCAGACGCCGATCACCACGCCGATCACTGTCAAGGCTGATCTGGGTGTCCCCCCGCCGTGACAATTTAGCGGAGCGGAATCGGGTTGAATTCGAAGGTGCGCGGAAAATCGAGATTCACCACACGTTTCTGCTCCAGCCTACGCAGAAGCCGCAAGACATTTTCGCCTGACTCGGTTCCTGCATACCGGCGCAATAAGTAACCGACGGTAGGATCATCCTCTTCGAGCAGCGCGAAGAGGAGACGGCTCTCTTCAGGCGCGAGCCTCAGTGGAGCAAGATAGCGCTTGAAGAGAATAACAGCCTGTTCGTTCTGAAAGGCAAGGCTTTCTACGGCGCACCCGAGGCTGACTTGCAACTGTTGTTCGAACTGCGCGCGCGTTTGGGCGCTGAGTGTGCCTGCCGCCCCCTTGATTGCGAAGTGCGGTACATTGAGGCGCACACAAACTGCCAGCAATTCTTCCGGCGTGGCCGGGATCTCCTGGCCAAACAAATCCTCAACACCAATGGTTTGCGTCGCGGCAAAAAAGCCCGCCGGCGCGAGGGTCGCTAGCACGGTGAAGAGTAGCGCCCGGAGTTGCCGGAAGTTCGATCGGCGATTTGCGGCGTCAGCGGATTGTGCATGCCGAGGACAGCAAAGCCCGGGCCCAGCAAGGCGCAATGGAAGCCCGCCGCCGGCAATACCTGGCGAAGCTGTTCGGTACGGGCAAAAACCGGTGCGGGCAGCGTTGCCGGTTTGGCGTTTTGCAATGCGCGGGCAATTTCCGCGCTGCCCGAAAGGGCGGCTGCGGCCAGCAGCGAGGCCGCGATTGAGGCGGAAACTGCCTCTGGCATGCTGCCCTCGAATTTTGCGCTCTTGCCCAGCAGGGAGCTTACGACGCGCGCTCCCACGGCTTCCGGCGCGTTGCTGGCGGCCCAGTGAAGCCCTGCCCGCATCCAGGCGCTGAATGCCTCTCTATGGTTCCCGCGCTCAGCAGCCAGCCTAGCCAGGATTAGGTTGGCATACAACGCATCGCTTTCTGAACGCGCCCCCAGCGTCGTGGAAAAGGCGGCGTTGAAATACTGCTCTGCCTGCTCGAATTCCTGACGACGACGGTACAGCCGGGCCAGGTTGATCGAATTTACATATTGGAGACGGCGGTCTGGGAAAGGCAAGCGCGCGGTTCGTTCTTCGATCTCCTTTTCCAGCGCTAAAGCCTGTGTGATGTCGCCTGCTTTCAGGCGGCAGAGCGCAAAGATATTTAACAGGTAAAGGTATTCGCGGCGCTCCTGTCCGGCCGGGTCGGCGAATGAACACGCCTGCTGAAAACATGCTTCGGCGCACGCGAGGTTGCCCGTCATCACATATCCCCAGCCTTTGGATTGCAACAGAAAGCTCCGCATTTCGGGGGGCAGAACCGCCGGGGGATCAGGGATGTTGGCCGCCTCAGCAAACCGTTGGGAAGCCACGCGCAGGCCCTGGGCATAAGACTGAAAGATTCCCCAATCCAATCCGATCCGAAGCTTCGTGAGTGCTCTTTCAAGCAGCCGCAACGTAATCCCCAGCCCACCTTCCGCCAGGCGCCGTTGTCCTTCGGTGTAAAGAAACCAGGGCTCCACATACATATTGTTCCCGTGGAACTGCGCATAAGCATCCAGCCAGCCAAAAGGGCGCGCCAGCGCGCCCAACCGATCAAATTCCAGGCGGGCCACATCCTGCGGACGCCGCCGCCGCTCAGGCGGAACGAGACAATAACCATTGGCGAGCGGGATGAGCGCGGCGGCTGGCGGCAAATCAGCCGCCGCCAGCGCAAGCCGCATTTCAGGGGAGCTGACCCCAGGAACCAGGCCAAGAATATCTCCTGCCACGGTCACGGGCGGCGGTTCCCGGCTCCCTTGCCAGTCTATTTCCCAATCCGCCGGCACTGCCGGGTCGTCTGCATCTGCCGCGACCAGCGCGATCTTACTCGGCGTGGCGCGTAACGCTTGCGCCAAAAACCGGATAAAAAGGAGATTCTCGTTTTCCCAGGGAAGCGCAGCGCGCGGCGCGATCACCAGGAAGAGATAGGGTGCAACTCCCTGTACTCTTTCTCTGATTCGCTGCGCGAAGTTTAGTGATTCAACGGTGGCCCGGTCGCCGAGCGCTTCAGCGTCAATAAACTCGCCGATAATATCGGCATAGGAAATTTCTCTGGGTGGCGCTGCGCGATGCCAGTCCGCCACCGCGAATTCAGAACTCGGAAGCTCCAGCGCAAGTTGCGCAAAGAATTCCCGCGCCACTTGCTGGCCTCTCCAGGCACCAAGGCTCAAATCCGCCGCCACCCAAGTTCCTGGCAGACCGGCGTTCTCAATTTGCTGCCTCAGCGTTTCCTGGCTTCGGGCGCGAAACCCCGGCAGGGATAGGGTGCCGGGGTCTCTGGTGAAATCAATTGTGGCGCGTTTCTCCACGTGCTAGCCCTCGGCGCGATTCAGCTCGGATGCCTCGGCTTCCTGTCCGATGGCGATCAGATAGATGGTGGAGTGCGTCAGCCCATCCAAGTCAAGGAAGTCATCAATCCGACGATCGTAATAGCCGCCCAGGTTGATGCTCCCCAGGCCCAGGCCGAGCGCCACAAGGTTGAAATTTTGGGCCACGTGCCCAGCTTCAAGTAAGGCGAAACGATAGCCGCGGTCGCCATACTTGAACGTCGAACGGTCGAAAACAGCCGTAATGAAAATAAGCAATGACGCATCGTGCACGTTGGTTTGCTGCGCCAGCGCGCGCGCCAGCGTCTCTGATTGGTCGCCATCGCGGAGCCGGCGCAGATGATTTTCTACCGGATTGTAATGATAAAGGCCCGTTGGAAAGCCCTCGGCATGCGCGCTGTGGAAATAGATTTCCAGCGGATAAAGCGCCCCCGCCGACGGCGCGGCGCGGAACGCGCGCGGATACCCCAGCGAACGTTGATCGCGGGTGATGCCAGCAGCGCAATGCAGCAGCGTCGCCACGGTCTGCAAATTGACTGGCAGGGGAAGCATCTGCTTTGCCGTAGACCGTTTGAGGAGCGCTTCGCCGAGCGGGATGGTCAGCGGCGCCAACGTTGCGGGCAGTTCCAGAACCGGATAGCCGTGAAAGGAAAACGATTCGGCAAGCTGCTCCATTCGCGCCAAGACCTCATGGTCAGCAGGCGGCACATCGAACGCCGACAGTTTCGAGTTCTCGTGGAAGGTTTCCCAAATGAGATCGCCATCGCCTTCTGAAATTGGCGGATCGGTGAAGCGATTACTGTTGAGCATGATTTTTCCGTGTTGGATGGTTGTCTATTCAATGCCTATGGATAGGGATGCGGGACAGAGTTGTCGCCTTTTTCGCGCGTGATGCCTGCGTAACCGAGTTGCTGGGGGATCGTCCAGAGCCGGTTGCCGCCCTGCGCACGGATACTATGGCCGACGGCAAGCGGATGAAAGCCGGGGATGATGGCGCGTACCACCGACAGACCCACTTCCTGAACATCCGGCGTCGTCAGATCGCAAAGTAACGCCATGTGGTTTACGGCGCGCAGCTTTTGCAACAGCGTTTGCAAGTCTTTCCCAGGCTCACCTGTGGATAGGTTCGCGAGACTGCCGAAATCTATCCGTGCCGGTGAGGCGAAAAGAAAATTCGCGAGCGGGGCCTTCGCATGATCGCACCAAAAATTCAGATGGCCGGTTTGATCCTCCACATTGTCGTAATGGGGGTTGTTCGCCAGACGCGGCATATGGATCATAATCTTCTGGCAATATTCCAGCGTATGCGCCAACTCTTCCAAACTCTTGCGGACAGCCTCTTCAGGATCAAGGGATGCCGATCCGGCGGGAACCAGCGGCGGCGCCTCAGGCATGGTGTTGCGCGAAACAGAGAGGACTGTGGGGACACCGGCATCCAGCGTCATATCGAACAGCGTCACCTCATAACCGGCGTTCTCGAAGCGCGCGACAAGGTCGCGATTGCGCGCGCTCAGCGATTCCGCGCGAATCTGCGGAGGGGCCAGCCTGGCTTGCCAGGTGATGGTAAATGCGTCGCGCTCGATCACTTCGCAAAGCGCGGAAATCGCCGCTTCAAAATAGCTGCAATGACAGGCCAGTCCAGTCGAAATGGACTGCGCGATGGGGCTGTCCCCTTGCCCGCGATGGTAGATGTAGGGGACATAGACCATGGCCGCCGGGACGTGCCAGCTCTCGCCGCGCAGCGGGTCAACCGCCGGCGCCCATCGCACCGGCGTGTGCTCATCGAAAGGCACAAACATCACTTTGGGGTTCTGATACTGCGCCGGGCTGAGCAGCGCGAACTCCGCCGGATGCACACAGCGGAAAGGCGCGTTCGCATAGGGATGGAGCGGCAACTCCGCCAACTGGTAAAGCGCTCCGCAATAGCGTTCGACTGACTCGCCAATCGCCTTCGCCATGGCGATGCCGCGCTGGGCAGACGCGCCGCCAGTCTTGTTAAAGTTCGCTTGCTCGCTGAAAGAATCGGTATTGCACGCTTGCGCGAAAAAATGAAAAAAATCAGGACTGCCCGGCTGGCGGGGCGATTCCGTCACAAACTGAACAATCCCCAGATGCTCGTCTACGATGTATTCCAACGCATCAAATAGGCGCCGCAAGGATTTCTGTTTCGCACTCATTCTTCAACCACCTTGCTCGCGAGCGAGCTGTTGATGATGGATGTGGAGGAACGGCGGATAAGCGGGCTACAGGCGCGGCAGCGCGGCACGCGCAGGACTTTTCTTGAATCAATGCGACCGGCCAACAGGTTCACCTCCATCACGGAGCCGACTTTCCAGAGCGGGAGCGCACGACTATAAAATTTCATCAGCTCGAGGGCGGCGATATCGCCGAGTACCGAAGCCATCGAAGGATGGAAGCCCGCCACCTGCTGGCCGGCGAAGGCCTGCGCCTCCAGCGCAGACTCCAGCGCGTGGCCGGTGCGCGTGGATTCCAACCGCGCAATAAAGCATTCGAAGCAGGCTGTCTCGCCAGGAATCACGGAAGGGCCGATATAGCCGACCATATCCTGCAACACCACGGGAAGGAAGTGGCGGTCACGTTCCAGGCAGAAAGCGTTCCACTCTCGCATCAAGCGCAAGCCGCCGAAATCGGAAGTCGCCACAAGGCAATCAAACGAATCCGCTTGAAGCTTTGCCAGCCAGTCCTCATAGGCAAGGGGTTCAACGGCCACCTTCCACAACGGCGCCCGGAACTGCGTCCCGTCAAAGAAAGAAAGATTGCGGAGAAACGGATAATCAATCAGCGCGACATTTGTCACGCCGGAGGTGACTAGCGCGTTGGTCAGTTGGCGTGAAATGTGGTTGACGCCGAGAATCGCAACACGGACCTGGCTCAGTTGTTCAATGACTGCGCCGGTTGATGTCCCAAAATTCCAATAGAAAACATCGAGCGGGCCTTCAGGGTCGGCTGGGCCAGCGTCTTGGCCCGCCGGGATCACAAAGCGGCGGGCCAGCAGTTGCTCAATGAGTTGCCTGACAGCGGGGTGATCCGGAGCCGCAAAGTGGTCACAGGCTTCCCTGATCGTTATCCCTTCCCCCGTCATTGCAGCGAGCAGTATCTGAATGGCCGGCATCGCGCGCTCGCCGCGAATCATGACCTGTGTGGAGCCGCGTCTGAGGATCGCCCCCTCGGCGGATTCAATCAGTTGAACGGGCAGCGCGATGAAGCGCCGCGCATCCTCAACCGCAGCCGTCTGGTCACCGGCGGTCAGTCCATTCAGCCCGTGAGGGAGGTTATCATTGCTCATAGATGCTCCATAAAAGACGGTATGAAGAAGCCGGATAAAATGCCGGCAAATGCTCCTCATTCCGGTGTCTACAGCATTCCGCTCAATCTCTTTGGCTCCCGCGCTTCCTTTGAGAGAGAATTGGCATCGCTACTATCCCCCAGAAATTGACCAGCGAATGCATCAGAATTGCCGGATAAAGGTTGTTCGCAAACAGGGCCAGCGCCGATAGCATGAACGACAAGATCAATGCATAAATCACCATGCCTATTCCAAAAACCACATGGATACTGGCAAACATCAGCGCCGTGAAAAAGATTGCACGGGCCGTGTTCCCGGTATACGCCAGCAGCGCGTTGAAAACATATCCGCGAAAGATCAGCTCCTCAAGCGCCGGCACTGTCAGCGCGCCTAGTATGGTTAATAAGCTGAGTTCCAAGCGGGAGAGTCTATCCGATTGCGCGTGCTCGACCCGCTGCGCGTAAAACATTTTGAAGCCAAAATACCCAATGCCCCACTCCAAGATCGGCCAGAGCAGGATTCCTATCCCGGCCCCGATTATCGCCAGCGTTGCACCCGCGAAGGAAAGATTTCCTCCCCATCCCACGGTGACGCCGCCAACCCCTCGGCGTGCGAAGAGGAAGGAAAAGATCAGAGCCGCCACAAACGTCCAGATATTGTAGAGGCAGAGTGCAGCCGTGAACTGGCGCTGGATGTTCAGTGCCGCGAAAACTCGCGTGAGGTCAATCCGTGTCCGAGCCAGTAACGCATAGGAAAGCGAAGTCCCCGCAACCCCCATCCACGCCACTGGGAGGTAAATAATGGTCGGCAGATCAGCATTGACCATAGGCGTATTATTCCAAACCGGGAACACGACGCGCAGCATCAATGAAAGCAAGGCCCCGCGAAGAATGTGATCCAGGCCCGGTCTTTTTAAGCTGTTAGACAAAGCAATAGCTGGCTGCACCAATTGCACAGCCAGCAAAGCCGCTCGGCAACGATAGGCGCGGGCTTGCAGCCCCGCATCCTGTGTAGCCCCGCATCCGGGGTAAGCCAGAAGCAAAAGTTTTGAATCAAGCTAGATCAGCAGGTTTCGGCTGAGCCACAGAGACCGCACAGCAGCAGCAGCAGCAGGCAATACAGCAGCAGCAGCGAATGCCACCATCTCCACTGCCTCCGCCCCCGGTTGTCGTCCCCGGCTTCTTGAGCGCGGCAACAGCCACTGCGTTCAAGCCCTGCAAATCCTGGAACGTCAAGTTCAAGGTTGCCGGCGCCGTCGTGGGTTTTTCAATCAGTGACAATAAATCAGGTCGGGTGAGTTTCCTGACTCGTGGCGAGAGCACTTTCAATTCCTGGTCTGTAAATCCCATCCTTGTGAGTGGTGTTGTGGGCGTAATAACGATAGGGGTACTCACTGAAGCTTTTTTAGCCATTTCGCAATCTCCATTATAGTGATGTTGCTGGTTAATGTTGCTGGTGAGTCGGCGATGCATTGCAATCAAGAAAAAATGCAACGTCAACCGCGCCAAACGCTTTGGACGAATGGGCTGCCTAAGCAGCCCAGAGTCTGTAGTGCATTGAGAACGGAAATGATAAAAACAAGCTTGCTAGTCTGACTTGCTTAGCAAGATGGAAATGAAAGCCGCGCAATTTCCATTCGCACCCTAACGAAAGCTCAATAACCTGTCAATGGCGGGCAAGCTTTTGCCCGCCAAGAAAAAGAACCGCGCAGCGCGCGTCGCGCAAACTGTCCGCAAAAGTTTGACGCCCACCCGTCAATGGCTTGGCACCCCGGCTACGACTTTACTGTTGATGATCTATTCTGCCCGTAACGCCACAATCGGATCGAGCAACGCCGCTTTGCGCGCGGGCAATATGCCGGACAGGATGCCAATCACGCCGGAGACGACAACGGCCACGATCACGGCGGCAATCGAAAGATAGGTCTGGAAAACAAAGGCGGTCAGAATCCGGCCAATGGCCCAGGCGATCAACACGCCGACGGTGCCGCCGATAGCCGAGAGCATCACGGCTTCGATCAGGAACTGTTTGAGGATGTCGGTTTGGCGCGCGCCCAGGCTTTTGCGGATGCCGATTTCGCGAGTGCGTTCGGTCACACTGACCAGCATGATGTTCATGATGACAATGCCGCCGACGACCAGCGCGATGGCGGGCACGGCGGTCGCCGCGATGAAAATGGGCCCCAGCAATCTGTCGCGGATGCCCATCACCGCATCCGGTGTGTTGATGCCGAAATTGTCTTTCTCGTTGAATTTCAATTCGCGCCGCACGCGCATCAACGCGCGCGCCTCTTCGACCGCGTCGGCGAAATGGTTGTCGTCTTTCGCCGTGGCGAGCATGTAAAAGCTGCGCTGGCGCACCGCCGGGCCGTAGTTTTTGATGTAAGTGCGCAACGGGACAGTGGCGAAAACGTCTTGCGGCATGCCGAAGATCGTGCCCTTGGCTGCCGCCACGCCAACCACGCGGTAAGGCAAGCCGTTGACCGAGATTTCATTGCCCACCGCGTTGCCGCTGGGGAAAAGCTTAGCGGCCACATCCCATCCAAGCAAAATTACAGGCATCCCGGCTTTGTCTTCGGTGTCGGTGAAATAGCGTCCGTCGGCGATGTCCAGGTTTTCGATGTCCACGCAATTGGCGGTCGCGCCGTCTACGCCGACGTTCTCGGCACTCTCGTTGTGATATTTGAGAATCGAGGGCGAGCCGAGTGCTTTGGCGCCGAGCTTATCAATCAGCGTGGCGCGCGTTTGAATGTAATCGAAATCGTCGAAGGTGATTTCTTTGTTGCGGCGTTGCGCGTTGGCAATCGAATCGGTGCTCTTCCAATCGTCAAAGCCGAAGCGGCGAATGCTGAACGATTTCGCGCCAATGCCCGCAATCTTTTCGTCCACGTAGCGGTTGAAACCCTGAATCAGTGAGACCACCAGCACGACGGCGGTGACGCCGATAATCATGCCCAACAGCGTCAGCGTGGAGCGCAGCTTGTTGGCCCAAATTGCATCCAAAGCCAGTTTGATCGTTTCTGAGAATTCCATAGATGTATGCGAAGACGTTTGCAGTGCGTGTGCAGGTACAGAATTAACGTGCCTTGACCAGCACGTCGCCGTTGATTTCCAGCGCCTCGCTTTGCGCGCTGATTTGCAGACCCGTCAGTTCCAACCAGCGTTCCTGCCGTTCGACCACGTCCAATTTACCCTGTTGATTGACGGCGAGTTTATAAGGCAGCGGCAGCTTACGCAGATAAAACGCTGGCAACTCCAAATGATTTAACAGCCGCTCGGCTGGCAGATTGGCCTGGCGATTGAAACCGATCTCGCGCCCCACCAGACCAAGCTGAAAGCGCAAATCCAGCAGCAATTGCGTGCCGGGCGTGGCCTGCAAAAAGGCGCGTCCGTCCGTGCTGGTTACGCGCAACGGCACGGGCCGGTCATTGATGGCAAACGTGCCATGCGGTGCGATGCGATACGGGATGCCATATTCGCGTCCGCGTAGCCGCGTGTCAAAAACACCTTGCAGGCGTAAGCGCGCGGTGAGGCCGCCCGCGTCAATCCGGTCGAGCACGAATTGTTGCACATCCGCCTGCGCGTTGCCGCTTTCCAGATCGGTGTAATTGGTCACTTTCACCAGTCCATCCACGGCTTCTTCGCGCACGCGCCCGGGCCGCAACAGCATTTGAATGTCATCCGTGCGCGCGGCGGCCAGGCGCAGCAGCATCTGGCTCAATAAGCGGCGGCTCAAGCGCGCGCGCAAGGAGCGCGACACCCCAAGCTGTTCGCTCAACCGCGCAAGCTCGACAGGCAAGGCTGCCGCAGCCGGCGAATTCACACTCAACGCCTCTTCATTTGTCAGTTCAGCCAGACGCAATCCCACCACAGCCCGGCCTTCCAAAATGCATAACGCTGAAAGGGTGAACGGCAACGGCAATTGATATGGCTTCGTCGTCACCGTCATCGGCAACGAACCGCCGACCTCGAATTGCGCCGCCGGGATGTCCAGCGTTTCGGCCACCTCGCGCGGCACGGTGAGCGCGGGCAAGGCCGCATTCCAGCGCTCCGGCGATAGCCATTCGCCAAACCAAAGCCGTAACAAGGGCGTGAGCACGCCGTTATCCAACGCAACTTCGGTCAGGCGGAAGGGCAGTCGTAACGCGCCGTCCTGCGGTTCGGCATTGTTCATAATCCCAGTCAGCCGCAGGTTCAGCGCTTTTGCGGACGTGGCCGAAGAGAAAGCCAGCACTTCCAATTTCACTTCCGCGCCCGCCGCCGTCAGCCGGGCCGTAATGGTTTTGATGCGTAACAACGCGCCATTCGCCAGCGTGAATTCCATCCCGGTCAGGCTCTGTGCGGCCTGATTAACGGTAGGTTCGCTCAGCACGAGCAGCAAGTCTGACTCCGTGGCGGTCTTGAGTTGGGCGTATGTTTGCGGCAAGCCAGCGGCTGGGCGTGGGGCGTCGGTTTGTTGCGCGATGACAGCGACCGCCAGGCTCAAGAGCAATGCCGCCAACCAGATTTTGTACATCGGTTCTTTCTGCATAACTACGTAGGCCATTATACCAGGCACATTTGCCATGTGCCTGCGCTACATCACGCCGCAACAAGGGAAGTGCGTGAGCGTAGCGCAACCCGCCGAGGTTGCGCGGCGTCATCCACTCCAACTATGGCCTAACAGCTACGCCACGGCCCGACTGATGACACGGGGCAACTCGGCGGGTTGCACTACTCAGCATCCATCCGCCTGGCTCCGGCGTGGGCGCAAAATGACGGATGCTGCGCAGCAACCGCTGCCGCGCGAGGCTGAACGAGTTGTGCTAGAGTGCGGGCCGCTTCCCATAATGCATTGCCAAAACAACACCATGAAGCGAGTCAGAGGACAACTCAATGACCTCGCAGGTGCGACACTGACAGATGTGTTAATTGCCGCCGGGCGCATCCATTCTGTTCAACTGGCAGATTTGGCGCAGCCCTGTGACCTTGGCGGCGCTGAATATCATCTCGCGCCCGGTTTCATTGACCTGCAAATCAACGGCTACGCTGGCGTAGATTTCAACGACGCCAGCACCACCCCTGCACAAATTGCTGCGGCCTTTCGGCAACTGTGGCGCACGGGCACGACAGCGCTGTTGCCGACGGTAATCACGGGTTCGCACGCGCATATCGCACAATGTTTCGCCAACCTGTTGCGCGCGGCAGATGAATTCCCTGAAGTCGCGCGCGGTATGCTGGGCTTGCATCTGGAAGGCCCGTTCATCTCAACCGAAGATGGCCCACGCGGCGCGCATCCGCGTGAACACGCGCGGCCACCAGATTGGGACGAGTTCGAGCGCTGGCAGGATGCCGCGCGCGGGCAGATTCGCCTCGTGACTTTGTCGCCCGAATGGCCGGAAGCGAATGCCTTTATCGAACGCGCCGCCGCCGCCGGTGTGATCGTGGCCATCGGTCACACCGCTGCCACGCCCGCGCAAATCGCCGATGCGGTCAAAGCAGGTGCGGGCTTGTCCACGCATCTTGGCAATGGTTCGCACGCCAGGATCGAGCGCCATCCGAATTACATTTGGGAACAACTGGCGGCGGATGAACTGAGCGCCAGCTTTATCGTAGACGGCCAGCACCTGCCGCCCGCCGTCGTCAAATGCTTCCTGCGCTGCAAGGGCGTCGCGCGCAGCATCCTCGTCACCGACGCCATCGCCGCCGCAGGCTGTCCGCCGGGCCGCTATCGCCTGGGTCACATCGAAGTCGAAGTCACCCCCGCCGGCCGCGTCTGCTTGCCGGGCACGGCCTATCTGGCCGGGTCGGTATTGGAAATGCACGAAGCGGTGGCGAATACAGTTCGCTATTCCGAGGCGACGTTGACGGACGCTTTGCGGATGGCGAGCGCAAATCCGGCGGCGTTGTTGGGCGTGCACGAGCAATACGGAATGCTTGAAGCCGGGCGGCGCGCAGACTTGATCCTGTTTCGTTGGGATGCGCCAAGCGCGACACTGGACATTGCGGCCACGATCAGCGGTGGTGCATTGGTCTATGACGCCGCGTGCCACTGAGATTTGGCGATTGCCAAACTGCAAAAAGGCACAATGCAACAGGTCGAATGCATTGTGCCTTTTTGTTGCTACCCATTGCTGCGGTTGTTAAATCGAAGCAACTGACATTGACACATTCAGGTTTTACCGAACCCCGCAGGCGCCAGCGTTTAGGGTTCCGCCTTTAGGCGGTCAGCGCGCGATTGACGTGCCTGCGGCGCGCTGACCGCCTAAAGGCGGAACTCTAAACGCTGGCGCGCCACGCTTACTTTTTCAATCAATGTGTCAAGCTCGGTTGTTTGGATTTAGCGCAGGTATTTGTTGAAAAATTCGAGCGTGCGCGTCCAGGCCAGTTTCGCCGACGCTTCGTCATAACGCGGCGTCGTGTCGTTGTGGAAGCCGTGCTGTTTGCCCTCGTACATGTGCACGGTGTAGACCTTGTTGTTGGCCTTGAGCGCCGCTTCATAAGCCGCGATGCCCGCGTTGATGCCTTGATCATTGCCTGCGTAATGCAGCAACAGCGGCGCGCTGATCTTGGGGACATCATCAGCGCCCGCCTGGCGGCCATAGAAAGGCGCTCCCGCGTTTAGATCAGCGCCCAGCCGCACGGCCAATTGATTCACGATGCCGCCGCCAAAGCAGAATCCGACCGCGCCCAGTTTCTTGGTTGAATCCGGGCGCGCCTTAAGCCACTTGGCCGCCGCGACGAAATCTTCGGTCATCTTTTTGCCATCCACCGTGCGAAAGGCGGCGGCGCCTTTTTCATCGGTGCCCGGAAAACCGCCGACCGAGGTCAATCCGTCGGGCGCAAAGGCGATGAAGTTGGCGAGCGCGAAGCGGCGGGCCACGTCTTCGATATAGGGACTGAGTCCGCGATTCTCGTGAATGACAAGCACCACGGGCAGTTTCCCGCCTTTAGACGGACGGGCCAGATAGCCCTTGATCGTGCCGTTGCCCGCTGGCGATTGCACCACTTCGTAGCCGACTTTGATGCGCTTGTCGTCGGGCGGCACTTGTTGCGCCCAGGCATAGTTCGGCTTCAGGCTCTCGAAAATCGCCAGGGCGGTCAGGCCGCCGGTGGCGAACTTGCCCGCGCGGTCGAGGAAGCTACGGCGCGTGATGTCGCCATGCTGGTACTCGTGAAACAGGTCTAACAACTCCTGCGGATAATCGGATGCTTGCTTACGTTCCATTTTGTCTCCTTGGATAGGGGTTGCGAGGCGCGAGATGCTGCTCATCTCCCTCAGGTTTAGCTTGCCTTAGCAGAAGCCGCAATGACTTTCCGGAAAGTACAAATAATTCAGCAATTCGCCAAGGTCAATCAGGTGACACGCACTGCCTAAGACGAAGCCGCTGAGGATTGGGATTCGGATTTTGTCGCAGCTACTCGCTTGTTTTCAGCTTGTACGCCAGCCAGTCACGAATTTTAACGCTGCCAAGCCGGCCAAGTCGGCCAAGCGGGAAAGATTCATGGCGCGCATTGAGCCACGCCGCGCGCCTGCGCTAGACTGCCAGCCACGCCCCATCGGCGGGCATTATCCAAACGCTGGCGGAGCAATCACATTCATCACCAAAGGAAAATCAGTATGAACAAGCAAGACTTGAGCGGACGTGTGGCCTTAATCACCGGCGCGAGCACGGGCATCGGTCGTTGGGCGGCGCTGGCCATGTCCGAGTGCGGCGCGGCGGTGGCGATCAACTACCACAAAAATCGGGCGGGGGCGGAAGAGACTTTGCAAGCCATTGAAGCGGCGGGCGGGCGCGGCGTCATCATTCAAGCGGACGTTTCGACCAAGTCGGGCGCTGAGAGCGTTGTGGCGGCGGCGCGGGCGCAACTTGGCCCCATTGATATTCTGGTCAACAACGCGGGCGATCTGGTGCAGCGTTGCGCATTGCGCGAATTCACTGAAGAGTTGTGGGATCAGGTGATGAACCTGAACTTGAAGAGCGTCTGGCTGGTTTCGCAGGCGGCGCTGGGTGAGATGATCGAACGCCAGGCGGGCACGATTATCAATGTCGGTTCGATTGCCGGGCATCACGGCGGCGGGCCGGGCGCGGCAGTTTATGCGACGGCCAAAGCGGGCGTGCATTGTTTGACGAAAGGGATGGCGAAGGAGCTTGCGCCGTTCGGCATTCGCGTCAATGCGGTCGCGCCGGGCGTGATCGAAACGCCCTTTCACGAACGTATGTCTACGCCAGAGATGATGCGGCAATTTGCGGCGGGCATTCCGTTGGGGCGCACGGGCATGGCGGAAGAGTGCGGGCGGGTGATTGCGTTTCTGGCGTCAGAGGCGGCGAGTTATATCCACGGGGAACTGATCGAAATCAATGGCGGCCAATTGATGGTGTGAAGCTGCTGGTGTGAGCGCCTGGGCGGAATCTTCAATCCCAGTTGCGGCGGCGAATGGATTGCCAGCGATTGCCACGCACCCATTCGATCAAGACCAGGATGAAGATGCGCAGGATGCTCAGGCCTCCGGCGAGGATGATCCAACCGCCCAACTGCCAAATTTGCGGGCGTTGGCTGAACCATTGCTGCAGGATGACTAGCGCTACAAAGCCGATCAGCAGGTATTGCAGGGCCGTCATGATTTCTCGTGTGGTATGGTTTTGCATAATCCGAATAGTCCGCCGTGATTATCGCCGAAACTGGCTCATTCGTCAGCCCCTGACCAACCTTTTTCAGAATTATGACCGATGCAGTAGAATGCCGCCGTTTTTGCAAGGCAAACAATTCGTCTAAAAAAAGGAGCAATGTATCGTGAGAAATCTGTTGGAGGCCCGCATCGGCAAAGAAGTTGACGTGGTGTGCGAAGGAGGCGCTGTCAGCGGCAAAATTATCAGAGTGGAGGGCAGCATTCTCGTGTTGGAAAAAGAAGATCGGCAGGGGTATGTGGACATCGCCCGGATCGTCGCTTTTTGGGATAAGTCGGAAAAGAAAACCAAATCGGCTGGGTTTTTGCCAAAAACGCTGTAACAACCAAACGCGGCTGCCCGGGCGCTTTCAACGCCGGCAGCCGCGTTTGGTTTAAGTTCGCCGGAGCTTTACTCGGCGGCCCTCATCAATTGCGGGATGAGTGCCAGCGGCGCGCGGCGATAGCCTGTGATGCGCTTTTCCCAGTAACCGGCAAATTCAGAAACGGTCACGCCTTTTGAACTTGAGGCGTGATAGAACGTCGTGGCGTCGCGCACGATGCCCACGTGTTTTAGGTCGTTGAAAAAGACCAGCGTGCCGAACTGTTTGATTTCCTCTGGGGTCGGTTCTGGCAACTGGCTCCACAGCGAGCGCGCCGCCACGCGCTGAAAATCCACGCCCGCATCCTGGAAAACGCGCCAGACGAAGCCTGAACAATCATAGCCATTATCATTCGTGCCATAGAAGCGATAACGAATGCCCAGCTTATTCAAGATTGCCGAGCGTAAGCTCGCCGCCGGGTCGCCGCCAAAGGGCATGGGCGGATTGAGTAATCTGTTGCTGAGGCTGGGCAAGACGAGTTTGGTCAGATCTTTGGCATGGGTCAGCACCGGTGGAATAGGGATTTCCCCAACCAGGGGCGCCGTGATTGTGGGGGGCTTTGCCTCGGCTTTATCTTTTGCTTGTTGTGCTTGCGTAGCGCGTGGGGCGCAAATGAGCACACAAATAAGCACGGCAAGGCAAAGGGGCACTTGAAATTGTCGCATACGTTCGATTTTCTCCTTGTATTGATCAAATGAGCAGATCGTTTGATCCAAGGTGGTGCTCTCTGATCTTTGTACCGCTCGAAAATTGCGAGGACCGCTCGAAAGTGCGGGCATTCTAGCCGGAGCTTGGCCGAATTGTCCACTGTTGCCCGGTCATTTCCCGGTCATTTGAGGAGGTGGGAAAAGTCTGCGGGAAACAGTTGCCGGGGATAGCGAATTGAACTAGGCGAGGCTATACTGCAATGGCGTTTAGCGCAGACCGGTTTCAATCTTCTTGAATTACTAAGCCCAAACAACGTGACTCTTCGAGTTACCCCCGGTGATGGACTTCAGTTGAGGGCGCATTTCTTCTTATGAAAATTGCCATTTTGGGGACGCGCGGCATTCCCGCGAACTACGGCGGTTTTGAGACATTTGCCGAACAATTGGGAACGCGCATGGCGGCGCGCGGGCATGACGTTACGGTCTATTGCCGGAAGCACTATTCGAATAGCCGCACGACCACGCGTTACAACGGCGTTAAACTGGTTGTCCTGCCGACAATTCGCCACAAGTATTTCGACACGGTAATCCACACGCTCCTGTCCGTGTTGCACGCCACCTTCCGCAAGTATGACGTGATTTTGCTTTGCAACGCGGCGAATAGCCTTTTCTCGTTCATCCCCAGGTTGCTGGGGACGCCGACGCTGGTCAACGTGGATGGGCTGGAGCGGAAGCGCAAAAAATGGAATTGGGTGGGCCGCGGTTATTATCTGGTTTCGGAATGGCTCTCGACCTTTTTGCCGACCGCCATCGTAACCGATGCGCAAGTCATCCAGGACTATTACGCCACGCGCTACGGCAAAGAGTCGGCCATGATTGCCTATGGAGCTGAAGTCGCCCGCCGCGCGATGCCTGATTTGCTTACCAAGTATGACCTGGAGCCGAATCGCTACGTGCTTTATGTCAGCCGTTTGGAACCGGAGAATAACGCGCACTTGGTGATCGAGGCTTATCAAAACCTCAAGACCGACTGGCCGCTGGTGATCGTCGGCGGCGCGCCTTACGCACAGGAATACATCGCACAACTCAAAAGCACCCGCGATCCGCGCGTGAAATTTTTTGGCTTCGTGTTTGGCGAGGATTATCGTGCGCTACAGCAGAACGCCTATTGTTATGTGCACGCGACCGAAGTGGGCGGCACGCATCCGGCGCTGATTGAAGCGATGGGGGCAGGGAATTGTGCGCTGACGTTGAACACGCCGGAGAATGTCGAAGTGCTCGGCGCGGCGGGCATTCTCTATGATTCGGTAGCTGATTTGACGCGGCAACTGCAACGCATCTTGGCCGACCCCGCGCTGATTACCGAATATCGCCGCCGCGCCATGTCCCGCGTTTTGGAGCTTTACAACTGGGAGCAGATCACTGACGAATACGAAACCCTGCTGTCAAAACTGGCGGGTATCGAGCTTGTTTCGGAACGAGTTCCGTCAGCGGCTCCCAGCCGCAACGAATTCACCTATCCGCGCGCGCCGTTTGCCGAAGAGCAACCTGCTGAAACCCGGCGCACGGCCACGACGCTGCACTGACCTGCCAATGAGTTATCAATCAAGCGCCAATGTCCCGCTCTGGTCGCCCGCGTTCGCCTTATTGCGCGAACATCGTGGTTTGATCAGTTCGCTGGTCAAACGCGACCTGACCAACCGCTATAAAGGCTCGGTGATGGGCCTGGCGTGGACGATCATCACCCCGGCCATCCAAATCCTGATTTTTACCGTGATCTTTGCGGGGATTTTCAATGCGCGCTTCGGCAATGAGACCAGCCAGTTCGGCTACGCGATTTACATGTTTTGCGGAATGCTGCCGTGGATTGCGTTTAGCGAGGGTGTGCAGCGTTCGGCCACGGCTTTGACCGAGAATGTCAATTTGGTCAAACGTGTGGTCTTTCCCATTGAAGCGCTACCGGTCAATCTGGCGCTTTCAGCGATTGCGCAACAACTGTTCGGCACCTTGGTGCTGATCGTGGTGGCGGCAATGTTTGAACACACCTTGTCGCCCACCATGCTGTTGTTGCCCTTGCTGTTGGTGCCGCAGTTACTGGTAACCGTGGGGTTGGGTTGGCTGGCCGCCAGCTTCGGCGTTTTTATCCGCGACACCGCGCAATTTACGCAATTGGTGCTGATGGCCTGGATGTATTTGACCCCGATCCTTTATCCCGAAAAGGTGATCCCGGCCCAATATCGCTGGCTAGTGGAGTTGAATCCGCTGGCAGCGTTGATCAGCAGCTATCGGCGCATTTTATTGGAAGGGCGATTGCCCGATTGGCGCGGGTTGGCTATTACGATGGCGTTTGCGCTGGTCTGTTTCGGCGTTGGCTATTGGTGGTTTGAACGGACGAAGAAAGCCTTTGCCGATGTCTTGTGAGCAGGCTCAGTCTTCTCTGCCGGCTGCTTCGCGGATCGTGGCAACACGCTTGGTTGATTTGAGCACGATGGTGCGGCGCGTCGGCACCAGGGCTTGTAAGTTATGCGGGTCTTGTGACTCGGCCATGCTCTGTTCGGCGTAATTGCGCAGCGACTCCAAAAAGCGATTGAACTCGCGCTGCATCTGATCCATTTTCTCGCGCATGTTCAGGATGATCTCGACCCCAGCCAGATTGACGCCCAGATCGCGCGTCAGCTTCAAAATGACTTCCAGGCGCTCGACATCTTCGTCGCTATAAAGGCGGACGTTGCCATCCGAGCGCGAGGGTTTGAGCAGCCCTTCGCGTTCGTAAAGCCGCAGCGTTTGCTGGTGCACTCCGTAATGATCGGCGATGGCGCTGATCGTGTAGCCTTTGGTTTTACGCTTACTGCCAATCCCTTTTGGCGTCATAAGTGCTCCTTATTCCAGCCCTAAAGCCACGCGCGGGTTTTCGGGATTGCGTTTGGCAAACTCGCGCAGCAGGTGCTTCGAATCCTCGTCAATCAATTTGGGCAGGACGATCTTCACTTCCACGTACTGATCGCCGTGCGTCGCGCCGCGCAAACTCGGCGCGCCTTTTTCGCGCAAACGAAAAACCTGGCCCGATTGTGTGCCGGGCGGAATGCGCAGTTGGGCTTTACCGCTCACGGTCGGGACTTCGATTTTCGCGCCCAACGCCGCTTCGGGCAGCGTGATGGGGATCGTGCAATGTATGTTGTCGCCCTTGCGTGTAAAGATCGCATGAGAGGCAACATTCGTGACGATGAAAAGATCGCCCGGCGGCAAGCCGCGCAAACCGGCTTCGCCTTTGCCCGCGACGCGCACACGCGAGCCAGTGTCCACGCCCGCCGGGATGCGCACTTTAACGGTTTCCGTCTTCGGGACAGCGCCTCTGCCGCTGCAAACCGGGCAGGGCTGACGCCGTTTGCCTGTGCCGTTGCAATCGCCGCAGGTCTGATCGAAACGCAAAAAGCCGCCGCCGCCTGAAACCTTCCCGCTGCCCTGGCAGGTCGCACAGGTGACTTGTCCGTTATTGGCTTCGCCGCTGCCGCCGCAACGCACACACGGATCGGTGCGGCGCACGCTCAAACTGGTGGTCAGGCCGTTGATGGCGTCTTCGAAACTGATGGCCAGTGGAACTTCGATGTCCGCGCCGCGCTTGGATTGGGTGCGGGATTGCGTGGCGGTGCGCGTCGCCCCGCCAAACAAGTCGCTGAAAATGTCTTTGAAACTTGGTCCTGCGCCAGGGCCTTGCCCGGCTGCGCCCGCACCGGCTGCGCCCGGAGCGCCTGAAAAGACGCTCCAATCAAAATCGAAGCCCGGCCCGCCAGCGCCGCGCGCCGAAGCGTCGCGGATGTTGTCGCTGTACGACCCGAACTTATCGTAAACCTCGCGCTTCTTCGGGTCAGAGAGGACTTCGTAGGCTTCCGAAAGCCCCTTGAATTTATCCTCCGCCGACTTGTCGCCGGGGTTTACGTCGGGGTGATACTTACGCGCGAGCCGCCGGTACGCCTTGCGAATATCATCCTGCGTGGCGGCGCGTTTGACCCCTAATGTTTTGTAGAAGTCTTCCTTTTGAGCCATATAAACTTTAGTGCTGAGCGTCGGGCGCTGCCTACTGAGTCAGCCGTGGCTTGCTCAGCACTCAGCGCCCGCGACACTCAGCACTCGTTTTCACTCCGCCTCAACTTTGATTTCTTTGGCCGTGCTTTGACTGGCCTTCTTGGGCAGTACCAGCTTCAGCACGCCGCGGGCTAACTCGGCGGTAATGCCCTCAACATCAATGCGCTCTGACAGACTGAATGTCCGCTCGAATTTGCCGTAGGCGCTTTCCAAACGGTGGAAATGCTCGCCTCTGTCTTCGTGTTCCCAGCGGCGTTCACCACGCAAGACCAGCGTTCCGTCTACGACCTTGACGTCTACTTCCGAGCTTTTAACGCCCGGCACTTCCGCCGTGAGCACAAAGCTTTCCGCCGTTTCGTAAATGTCCACCGCCGGCGCCCAGGTGCCGCTCGCCTGTTCCGCTGTGAACAGACTCGGGCCTTGCGCCAGTTGCTTTAACTGCTGCTCAATCGCCGCTAGATCGCTGATAAGCCGATGTTGCCGCATAACCGGTAGTCGGTAGCCAGTAGTCGGTAGTCGGTCGCCGGTTCAAGCCTTTGCTTGTAAGAACCGACAACTGACTACCGACTACTTGTTCTCATCTACGTCAATGTATTCGGCGTCAATGACGTCGTCGGGGCCTTTCCCTGGTGCGCCACCTGCCGCGCCCTCCGCGCCCGCAGCCGCACTTGCCGCCGCGTCTGCGCCTGGGGCGGATTGTTGCGCATAGAGCGCCTCAGCGATCTTGTGCGTGGCGCGCGTCAGCTTGTCCAATTGAACGCTGATTTGCCCCGGATCATTCGATTCGACCGCCGCCTTGGCCTCGACAATCGCGGCTTCGACCTCGGAAAGCGTGCCGACCGGAATCTTTTCGCGGTTTTCGGCAATCGTCTTTTCGCTCGAATAGATCAGCGCATCGAGGCGGTTCTTGGTCTCGATCACCTCACGCAAGCGCTTGTCATCTTCGGCGTGCGAATCGGCATCGCGCTGCATCTTGTCAATTTCCTCTTTGGAGAGACCCGACGAAGCGGTGATCGTGATCTTTTGCTCGCGGCCCGTGCCCAAATCGCGCGCCGAGACGTTGGCGATGCCATTGGCGTCAATGTCGAAGGTGACTTCGATTTGCGGCACACCGCGCGGCGCGGGCGGCAAGCCAACCAGATGGAACTTGCCCAGCGTGCGGTTGTCGCCCGCCATCGAACGTTCGCCCTGCAACACGTGGACTTCGACCGAAGTCTGGTTGTCTGTCGCGGTCGAAAAGATTTCCGACTTGCGCGTCGGAATCGTCGTGTTGCGTTCGATCAGTTTGGTGAACACGCCACCCAGCGTTTCAATGCCGAGGCTCAGCGGCGTTACGTCGAGCAGCAGCAGGTCTTTCACATCGCCCGACAACACGCCAGCCTGCACCGCCGCGCCGATGGCGACGACTTCGTCCGGGTTGACGCTCTTGTTGGGTTCCTTGCCAAAGAACTCTTTGACCAGTTGTTGAATCTTCGGGATGCGCGTCGAACCCCCGACCAACACGACTTCGTCAATCTGGTTGGCCGTCAGTCCGGAATCCTTCAAAGCACTCCGACACGGTTCGAGCGTGCGTTGCAGAATGTCGTCAATCAGCGCTTCAAATTTCGCGCGGGTCAGCTTCATCTGCAAGTGCTTTGGCCCTGAGGCGTCCGCCGTGATAAACGGCAGGTTGATCTCAGTTTCCATTGCCGACGACAACTCGATCTTGGCTTTCTCTGCGGCTTCCTTCAGGCGCTGCAAAGCCATCTTGTCTTTGGAGAGATCAATGCCTTGATCCTTCTTGAACTCTTCCGTGATCCACTGGATCAAACGTTCATCCACGTCGTCGCCGCCCAGATGCGTGTCGCCATTGGTGGATTTCACTTCGACTACGCCTTCGCCCACCTCCAGGATCGAGATGTCGAAGGTGCCGCCGCCGAAATCGAACACGGCAATCGTCTCATCTTTCTTTTTGTCCAGACCATAAGCGAGCGCGGCAGCCGTCGGCTCGTTGACGATGCGCAACACTTCCAGGCCAGCAATTCTGCCTGCGTCCTTAGTGGCTTGGCGTTGCGCGTCATTAAAATAGGCTGGCACGGTGATGACAGCCTGCGAAACTTTTTGGCCTAAGTAGTCTTCAGCGGACTGCTTCAATTTTTGCAGCACCATTGCCGAAATTTCGGGCGGCGACCAGTCTTTATCCCCAGCTTTCACACGCACATCATTGCCTGCCTGGGTGACGATATAGGGAACTTGCTTCAATTCGCTGGAGACTTCGTTGTAGCGCCGTCCCATAAAGCGTTTAATTGAATAAACCGTATTTTCAGGATTCGTAACGGCTTGGCGTTTTGCCACTTGTCCGACCAAGCGGTTGCCGTCCTTAGTGAAACCGACCACCGACGGGGTGGTGCGTCCACCTTCAGAATTGGTGATCACGACCGGCTCACTGCCTTCCATAATCGCCACGACTGAATTAGTGGTACCTAAATCAATACCGATAACTTTACTCATTCTGCCTCCATCAACTCACGAACAGATTCGTCGCAAACGTATAGCAACCCGAATTCCAGTCCCTGCCAACCGAGTTGCCACAAATTTACTGACGTTGCATAACGATATATCAAGTTTCGTATGCGAGCCGGAATATACGGCTTGAGTCTATCACTGTCAACTTTTTTGAGCGGAGAGGCTAATTTTTCTCTTCACTATCCGTAGGCCGATCACGTAGCCGCGAAGCGAGTTCGCTAGACGTTATGATTATGCGCGGAGAGGATTCCTGGTCTGAGGACGTGGGGTGGAGGTAGGACGCTTGGAATTTTGACCCTGGTTCAACCGGTAAGCCATCACCTGTCAGCAATGGGGACACCGTGCGTGAATAAAAAGCGGACTGCTGATAAATCTCCTCCAAAAATTCCAACAGTACTTTTGCCACTGCCAGGACAGGTAATGCCAACACAATTCCGAGCAAGCCAAAGAGATTTCCCCCAATCAGCAATCCTACCAGGACCCATAAAGGGGAAAGATCAAGGCGATGGCCAAGTATCTTGGGCGTCAAATAATAACCTTCGATGCTTTGGACGATTGCGAAAAGCAGCAGTATCCCAAGTAGGCGGGGCAGACCCGCACCGTCCAAAACGAGGAAAATCAGCGATAATGAGAGACCTGTCAAGGTTCCAATGTAAGGGATAAAGTTGAGTAGTCCTGAAATCACTCCAAGCGTAATAGCAATAGGAACGCGCAATAGCGCGAAGCCAAGAATGTACATTGATCCCATAATCGCTGCTATTGCCAACTGCCCACGTATGTAGGAAGAAATAACCAGACTAATCCGATTCATCAGGGCCAACGCTTGTGGCCGAAAACGCGGCGGAATTAGCAACTCAAACCGGCTTTTGATAGCAGGCGCATCCGCCAGCAAGTAATAGGTAAAAAAAGGAATCAGCAAGAGGTCGAAAATCGAGGCGGTCAACGTGAAGAGTTGGAAAATGCCGCTTTGAAACCAGCCTAACGCAAGTTCGCTAAATTTATACTGGTTGAGCGAAGCCAAGAGACGTTCCCCTAAGGCATCAATGTAGCTGCTGTATAACGGAGGGAGCGTTTGTTTTAACTTGCTGAGTAATGGAGCGGCCTTTTCACGATTGGTAAAAAGCATCAAGGCGCGCTGATACGCATTGCCTAGCTGCTCCCAGATGTTTGGCAAAATGAAGATCAGTGCCAGGGCGAATAATAATCCCGTTAGGATCAAACACAGCACAGAGGCGTTTGCGCGGGACCAGCCGCGCTGTTCAAACCGTTTCACATAAGGGGCTAAAAGATATGCCAAGGCGATGGCGCATAACATGGGTAGAAAGATAACGCCGCCGCAGATTGCCAAAAGCAGTAGGGCTAAGAGCGCAACTGCCATAGCAGGCACCCAGCGCAACCATTCAAGCGGGTTGCCGAAAGTCGAGCCAGTGCTTTTAGGAGGCTCTCTCATAGAGGTGGCTACTTCGGAGATTCGTGCGACTTCTCGTTCAAGAGTCGGTTCGCATGAAAGATATAGTGAATCCCTGATAACAACGCCATTAGAAATGTAGCAAGGCAAGTCACGGTAATTAAACGAGTATCCAGAGCGAAGGCATTTGCTGCGAGGAAGACGGCAATGGTGACGATTTGTACTAAGGTATTAAGCTTACCCAGAGCCGAAGGACGAAACTGACTAAAGCCAGTTGAGATGTTGATCGCTAACGCTCCAAGCACGATAAAAACATCACGACTGATGGCCGCCACAGTTACCCAAAATGGAATGGGCAGTGTTTTCGTCAGTCCGTGGCTTGAAAGGACGATGAAGGCTGTTACCAATAACAGTTTGTCTGCCATCGGATCAAGAATTGATCCCAATTGGGTTTTTTGGTTAAAAGCGCGGGCGAAAAAACCATCTAGTCCGTCAGTCACGGCCGCGCTAAAGAATAGCGCGAGCGCCCAGGTGAACTCCTGGTAATAAATGGCAATCACAAAGATTGGCACTATCAACAGGCGTAAGATGGTCAGCAGGTTTGCCAAAGTAAGGGCAGATGACATTGGGTTGTTTCAAATCTAATTGATGCGTGAATGGTACTAATGCCTGTGTATCATAACTTTTTAGTTTTTCATTTCAAGGCAACTTGAGCAATAATGCACGGCTATGAGGACTCTGGTTGTAGGTGATATCCATGGTAAACGCATATTATTTGAGCGGCTGCTGGAACAAATGAAATACCAGCCTGGCAAGGATCGGCTGGTATTAATTGGTGATCTCGTAGACCGAGGAGAGGACTCGCGTGGCGTGGTTGAGCGTGCAATTGAGTTGAAAAAACAGGCTCCCCAGACGGTCACGGTTATTCGGGGCAATCACGAAGTCATGATGCTTTCAGCCTTGGCGCAACCTGGCAGCGAAGAAGTTGAGCTATGGTACATCAATGGCGGGATTGAGACGCTGCAAAGTTATCTTGACGAGGAAGGCAACCTCACAATTCCGGAAGAACATTGTAACTTTATTGCCGATTTGCCTACTTGGGATGAGGACGAACACGCCATTTATGTTCATGCCTCATTGGTAGAAGATGGGAGTGGTGGCTTTTTTCATCCCAAGGAAACCCCTGACCATCCAGCGCTAATCTGGGCGCGTAATCGTCACTTTTTTGCCGAATACGGAGGCAAGACCGTAGTTTTCGGTCACACGATTACAGGTATGCTTTTCGGAGAGCGGGAAAAGGTTTGGTTACGAGACCATTTGATCGGAATAGATACGGGTGCTTATTTGACAGGAGTTCTCTCAGCAATTGAACTTCCTTCACGCAACGTTTTTAGCGTTAGCGAAGACACAGGCCAGGAAGAGCCGCAAGGTTTGGCTGAAAACAAGAAGAAATTTTGGCTCTAGCAACTAACTGAATAACAAAGGGTAAGCCACTGGTTTGAGCAGTGCGACTCGCACAGCTTTGAGCGTTCTAGGAGTAAACTTTTCCTCTGGAGGCTTGATGAGCCTTAACCAGAGGAGAACTTTATTTCTGGAACAAAGTTATCAGAGCTTGTCCCACACCAAGTGGGATTGCAAATATCACGTGGTGTTTGTCCCCAAATATCGGCGCAAGGTGTTGTACCGTGAGTTGCGGCAGCAGTTGGGGGCGACCTTCCACGAACTGGCGCGGCAAAAAGAGTGCCGCATGCTAGAAGGCCACCTCGTGGCGGATCATGTGCATATGTGCATTGAGATCCCGCCCAAGCACTCAGTGGCCTCGGTGATCGGGTTTATCAAGGACAAAAGCGCGATTGCGATTGCGCTTTTGCAAGGCAAAGAACGCGACTTCAATGGCGAATACTTTTGGGCGCGCGGCTATGCGGTTTCGACGGTCGGTTTCAACGTCGAGCAAATCTGCAAATACATTCGCGAGCAAGAAGGTTCGGACGGCAGCGGACGTTTCTAAACGGGTTTGGAGATTTTGACTTGCTCAAGGTCACCCTACCCATTCAATAGGTCGAGCGTCTTTGCGACGCTCACGCTCATCAAGCCACCCGCTTTGCGGGTGGTGTCTGACTTGCCAACCGTTACTGAAACGCCCCACGAGAAAGCCGCGCCTCTCCAATAACTATTTGCCGAAAAATCATGCAAACAATGCGAAACCGGCTTGACAGACCAGGGACTGATTCGTATAGTCACGGGCTTTGTCGGGTACATTCTACTCGGCAAACAAATTAAGCAGCGTTTTGAAGGTCGTTAAGTGCAGAGGCGCTGCTTGCTGGTTGAATTTGGGATTACACTTTGACAACCAGATGAGAAAGTATTGTGGCGTTGCGTTTCTAGCGCATTCATCGTTCCAAATAGGATAGCCAAAATTGCGGGCAGCAATTTTGGCTATCCTGGTCAGGAGAATACGCCACAGAGAAACTCGGCGACGTTGGGACGCCAAATCTGCACATGTTTAATTAGACGAATATCCCACATTCCTAAACAGTTTCATCAATAGGGCAGTGATCAAGTTATTGGGTAAGTCCAGTATTTGTTTTCACTGACACGAATGCAAGTTTGAGCGCGGATGAGCCTCTTATTTTCAGCCACAGTGGTGGCACGCTGAGAGGATTAAGCGTTCGGATAGAGTACTATGCCAACTATTAGCCAGTTAGTACGCAAAGGCCGTAAGGCAGTACGTTATAAAACTTCCAGCCCCGCGTTGCAGTCATGTCCGCAACGTCGTGGGGTTTGCGTCCAGGTGAAAACGCAAACGCCAAAAAAGCCGAATTCGGCTTTGCGCAAAATTGCACGCGTGCGTTTAACCAACGGGATCGAAGTGACTTCGTATATCCCTGGTATTGGGCACAACTTGCAGGAACACTCGATTGTGTTGGTGCGTGGCGGACGTGTGAAAGATTTGCCGGGTGTACGATATCACATTGTGCGTGGCACACTTGATTCTGCCGGTGTTGCCAATCGCAAGCAGGGACGTTCAAAATATGGCGCGAAACGTCCGAAAGAAGGAGTTGCTGTGCCAGCCAAAGGCGGAGCGAAGAAGAAATAACCCAGAGCAGAAACTAGGTTGAAGCAACTATGCCGAGAAGAAGAGAAGTTCCTAAACGCGAGATTTTGCCTGACCCAGTATACAATAGCCCGTTGGTGGCTAAATTCGTCAACACTCTGATGTGGGACGGCAAAAAGGCCGTGGCGGAAGGCATCCTTTATGGCGCGCTCGATAAAATTAAGGCGAAGAGCGAAGAAGATCCACTGAAGATTTTCAAAAAGGCGATTGAGAACCTTCAGCCTAAGGTTGAAGTCAAATCCAAACGTGTGGGCGGTGCCAACTATCAAGTGCCGGTCGAGGTAAATGCCAGTCGTCGGGTAGCGCTGGCGATGCGCTGGCTGGCAAACTATGCCCGCGAGCGCGGTGAAAAGACTATGGTGGATAGACTGGCTGCCGAAATTTTGGACGCCGCCGCGAGCAAAGGCAATTCGGTCAAGAAGCGCGAAGACGTGCATCGCATGGCTGAAGCGAATAAGGCCTTTGCAAATTACCGTTGGTAGGTTTTTCAGGAGAATGAAGGAAAGGTGGCTGGAGAGCGGCTCGTAGCGTAATTGCTGGGAATCGCAACGGCACACCGCAGACATAGGGCTAGTCGGCATCAAGCTGTACGACAGACTAGCGGGGTAGTATGCCAAGACAGGAACCGTTAAACAGATTTCGGAACATCGGCATCATGGCGCACATTGATGCCGGCAAGACCACTACGACCGAGCGCATTCTTTTCTACACGGGCATCTCGCACAAGATCGGCGAAGTGCACGACGGCACGGCCACGATGGACTGGATGCCGCAGGAACAGGAGCGCGGCATCACGATTACGTCCGCCGCGACGACCTGTTTCTGGAAGCGCAACAAGATCGAATACCGCATCAACATCATTGATACGCCCGGCCACGTGGATTTCACCATCGAGGTCGAACGCAGTTTGCGCGTGCTGGACGGCGCGGTGGCCGTGTTTGACGCGGTGGCTGGTGTGCAGCCGCAATCCGAAACCGTTTGGCGGCAGGCTGACAAATACGAAGTCCCGCGCATTGCATTCATCAACAAGATGGATCGCCCCGGCGCTGATTTCGATCACGCGGTGGACACGATCCGCACGCGACTCAGCGCGAAACCGGTACCGATTCAGATGCCCATCGGCGCGGAAGACCAGTTCAAGGGCTGCATTGATCTCATTGAGATGAAGGCCCTGTACTGGAAGGACGAGACGCTGGGGTCGGATTACAGTACCGAAGAAATTCCCGCCGACATGCTTGATGCGGCCAAGGCTGCGCGCGAGGCGATGATCGAGGCCGTCGCCGAAGTGGACGACGCCTTGGCGACAAAGTACCTGGAAGGCACCGAGATCACCAACGACGAGATTCGCGCGGCGCTGCGCAAAGGCTGCATCGGGATTCAACTCTTCCCGGTCGTTTGCGGCACGGCATTCAAGAACAAAGGCGTGCAAACGCTGATGGACGCGGTGGTGGATTACATGCCTTCACCGACGGACATCGCGCCGATGCAGGGCGTTGACCTCAAAGGCAAAGAAGTCGAGCGCGCGGCTGACGACAAAGTGCCTTTCTCCGGTTTGGTGTTCAAGATCATGGCCGACAAGCACGTCGGTCAGCTTTGCTTCACGCGCATTTACTCCGGCGTGCTCAAGTCTGGTTCCTACATTCTGAACACGACAAAAGATAGCCGCGAGCGTATCGGACGGATCGTGCGCATGCACGCGAACAAGCGCGAAGAGGTTGAGGAAGCTTACGCTGGCGAAATCGTCGCGCTGGTTGGCTTGAAAGGCGCGACGACCGGCGACACCGTGTGCGCCGAGAACGCGCCGGTCATCCTGGAAGCGATGGAGTTCCCCACGCCGGTCATCTCGCTGGCGATTGAACCCAAGACGCGCCCGGATCAGGAGAAGCTGGGCATTGCGATGGGCCGCTTGGCGCAGGAAGACCCGTCGTTTCGCGTCACCACCGATCACGAGACCAACCAGACGATCATCTCCGGCATGGGCGAATTGCATCTGGAGATTATCGTTGACCGCTTGAAGCGCGAATACGGTGTCGAGGCTAACGTCGGCAAGCCGCAGGTCGCCTACCGCGAGACGATCAAGAAGCCAGCCAAGGCCGAAGAGAAGTATGCGCGCCAGACCGGCGGGCGTGGTCAGTACGGTCACGTCGTGCTGGAGATTGAGCCGAACGAGGCGGGCAAGGGCTTCGAGTTCAACAACAAGATCGTAGGCGGCGTGATTCCAAAGGAGTACATTCCGGCGGTTGAGAAGGGCGTGAAAGAAGCTTTGCAAGGCGGCATTCTGGCTGGCTACGAGTTGGTGGACGTCAAAGTCAATTTGGTCTATGGCAGCTACCACGAAGTGGACTCGTCGGAAATGGCCTTCAAAATTGCGGGTTCCATCGCTTTCAAGGAAGCGGCGCGCAAGGCCAATCCCGTGTTGCTGGAACCGGTGATGAAGGTCGAGGTCGTGACGCCCGAAGATTACATGGGTTCGGTGACGGGCGACCTGAGTTCGCGCCGGGGCCGTATCGAAGGCATGAATTCGCGGCCCGGCACGCAGATCATCACCTCGATGGTGCCGCTGGCTGAGATGTTCGGTTACGAAACCGATCTACGCTCGATGACGCAGGGACGCGCTGCTTCGACGATGCACTTCGCGCGCTACGAAGAAGCGCCGAAGAGCGTGAGCGAAGAAGTCATTGCCAAGGTGCAGGGCGCGGCTAAATAACAGTTTCCTCTCGGCTTCGCACGCGCGAAACGGGAGAAGGTTTGTTGATCTTCTGATTCAGACTTTGAGGAGCAAACATGGCGAAAGAGAAATTCGACCGCAGTAAACCGCACGTGAACGTGGGGACGATCGGCCACGTGGATCACGGCAAGACGACGCTGACGGCGGCGATCACCAAGACGCTGGCCAAGCACAATCCGAAGATTGCGTTTCGCAGCACGTCGAGTACGAGACGAAGAACCGGCACTACGCGCACGTGGATTGTCCAGGGCACGCCGACTACGTGAAGAACATGATTACCGGCGCGGCGCAGATGGACGGCGCGATCCTCGTCGTCGCCGCGACCGACGGCCCAATGCCGCAGACGCGCGAACACATCCTGCTCGCCCGCCAGGTCGGCGTGCCGGCGATGGTCGTGTTCATGAACAAGTGCGACGCGGTGGATGACGCCGAATTGCTTGACCTGGTCGAATTGGAAGTGCGCGAACTGCTCTCGAAGTACGAATTCCCCGGCGACGACATCCCGGTGATTCGCGGTTCGGCGCTGAATGCCTTGAACGGCGACGCGGAAGGCGAGAAGCAGGTCGAAGAGTTGATGGCGGCGGTGGACAGCTACATCCCGACGCCGGAACGCGCGATTGACAAGCCTTTCCTGATGCCGGTCGAAGACATCTTCTCGATCTCGGGCCGCGGCACGGTAGCGACAGGTCGTATCGAACGCGGCATCGTGAAAGTCGGCGAGCAGGTGGAAATCGTGGGCATTAAAGACACGCGCACGACAGTCGTGACGGGCGTGGAAATGTTCAAGAAGCTGCTCGACGAAGGCCGGGCAGGCGACAACGTCGGCTTGCTGCTGCGCGGCGTGGATCGCAAAGAGATCGAACGCGGCCAGGTCATCGTCAAACCTGGCTCGATCAAGGGCCACACGAAGTTCAAAGCCGAAGCGTACGTCTTGACGAAGGAAGAAGGTGGACGGCATACGCCCTTCTTCACGGGCTACCGGCCGCAGTTCTACTTCCGCACGACGGACGTGACGGGTGTGGCGCAACTGCCGGAAGGCGTGGAGATGGTGATGCCGGGCGACAATATCGCGATGACGATCGCACAGTCGGCGCGGGCACGATTTCCGACATTATCGAGTAGTAGTTTTCAGAAAGGGGCAGTTCCACTGCCCCTTTCGAGCGGTTGAATAGAAATGCTGAACGACAAGATCAGAATTCGCCTGAAAGCTTACGACTACCGCGTGCTTGACCAATCCACGCAGGAAATCGTCGAGACAGCCAAACGCACCGGCGCGCGCGTGGCGGGGCCGATCCCGCTGCCCACGGTGAAAAACAAAGTCACTGTGTTGAAATCGCCGCATGTTGACAAGAAGTCGCGCGAACAGTTTGAAATTCGCACGCACAAGCGGCTGATGGACATTCTCGACCCCACGCCGCAAACGATGGACGCGCTGATGAAGCTCGACCTGCCGGCGGGTGTGGATGCCGAGATCAAAGCTTTCGGACGAGACCGCAGATAACCCTCAGTGGTCAGTGGTCAGTGGTCAGTGGCCAGCAAAAGTTGGCGACAGACGACTGACGACTGTAGAGACTGACGACTGGCAACTGAAGGAGTACCAATCCAATGGTAAACGGAATTATTGGTAAAAAAGTTGGGATGACCCAAATCTTCGCGCCCGACGGAACGGTGACACCCGTGACCGTGATCAAGGCTGGCCCTTGCGTCGTGGTGCAACGCAAGACGGTTTCGAGTGATGGCTACGAAGCCGTTCAACTCGGTCTGGTGGAAGAAAAAGCGCCCCGGAAAACGAACAAGCCGATGGCGGGCCACTTCAAAAAAGCTGGCATTCCGCCGACGCGCGTGCTGCGCGAGTTCCGCTTGCAAGATGCGGGCGACAGCGCAAACGTGGGCGACAAAGTGCTGGTAGATGTTTTTGCCGTGGACGACAAGGTCGAGATCATCGGCACCAGTAAAGGGCGCGGCTTTGCCGGGTTTATCAAGCGGCACAACTTCGGTGGCGGACGTAAATCGCATGGTTCGATGTTTCACCGCGCGCCGGGTTCGATTGGCGCTTCGGCTTATCCTTCGCGCGTGATCAAAGGCACGCGGATGGCGGGCCACATGGGCGTCGAGCGCAAGACGATCAAGAATTTGAAAGTCGTTGCGGTGAATGCCGAAGAAAATCTGTTGCTGATCAAAGGTTCCGTGCCTGGTCCGAACGGTGCGGTCGTGGTCATCAAGAAGAAGGCCGAGTAAACGAGTTTCTATTTTGCTGAGAGGGCGGCGATGCCGACTTTAGACGTTAAAAACCTGAAAAACGAAACCGTTGGTCAGATCGAGTTGAGCGATGACGTATTTGGTGTCGCGCTCAACGAAGCCCTGATCCACGACGCGGTAAAGAATTACCAAACCAACCAGCGCCAGGGCACGGTCGCGACCAAAACGCGTGGCAATGTCTCGGGCAGCGGCAAAAAGCTCTGGAAGCAAAAGGGCACAGGGCGGGCGCGTATCGCCAGCCTGCGTTCGCCGTTGTGGAAAGGCGGCGGCAATGTGCACGGGCCGCAGCCGCGCGATTGGACGACCGAGATGCCGAAGAAGATGAAGCGCGGGGCGCTCAAGTCCGCCTTGTCGGAGCGGTTGCGCGAAGGCAATCTGGTCGTGGTCGAGGAATTCAACTTGAGCGATCACAAGACCAAGAGCTTTCTCAGCGTAGCGCAAGGCTTCGGCTGGGGCAAAAAGACGCTGATTGTCGAGACGGTGGCGGCAAAGAATTTGGTCTTGGCTTCGCGTAACGTGCCGGACGTCAAAGTAGCGAACGATGCGAATGTGAATATCTATGATGTGATCTATCACGAGCAGTTGGTTTTCACGAAAGCGGCTATCGAAGCTTTACAAGAAAAGCTGAGCAAGTAAGTTCGTCTGCATAAAAGAAGAGGTCACGAGGAACGACTATGGCTACGACGATTTGGGATGTGCTCAAAGCCCCCGTCATCACTGAAAAGGCGATGATTCAGAAGGAAAAGAGCACCGAGCCGATCAAAGATTCCAAGAATAAAAAGGTCATCAAGCGTGACCGCCAATTGCTTACTTTCCGTGTGAATGGCAATGCAACCAAGCACTCGATCAAGACGGCGGTCGAAACGATCTTCAAAGTTAAAGTTGATCAAGTGCGCGTCGCTAACTATCACGGCAAATCGGTGCGCCGCGGGCGCACGGAAGGCAAGCGGCCCGATTGGCGCAAGGCGTATGTCACCTTGAAGCCCGGCTTCAAGGTTGATTACGCGGATTCAATCTAGTGATGAGTCAGGTGGTTTTCCTAACCAGTTCCTGATGATTGAAGAAGAACTAAGATGGGCATCAAGAAACTTACACCAACCAGTCCGGCGCGGCGCTATCAGACGTATCTGACGAATGACGAGTTAACGACCGAGACGCCGCACAAGCCGCTGCTCGACAGCAAGAAGCGCACGAGTGGCCGCAATAGCAATGGCCGTATCACCGTGCGCCATCGTGGTGGCGGACACAAACGTCATTACCGTGTGATTGATTTCAAGCGCGACAAATTCGGCATTCCCGGCAAAGTGGCGACGATTGAATATGATCCGAATCGTTCGGCGCGCATCGCCTTGATCAATTATGCTGACGGCGAGAAGCGCTACATCCTTTGCCCGGTTGGGCTGACGGTTGGTCAAACAGTTGTTTCCGGACCGGAGTCTGACATTTTGACGGGTAATGCTTTGCCGATCAAAAACATTCCGCTCGGCACCCAGATCCACAACATCGAAATGCGCCCCGGCAAGGGTGGTCAGATGGCACGCAGCGCCGGCAGCTTTGCGCAATTGGTCGCCAAAGAAGGCGGTAACGCACAGCTTCGACTGCCATCGGGTGAAATTCGCATTGTGACGGTTGAATGCATGGCGACGATTGGCCAGGTTGGCAATGTCGAGCATGAAAACGTTTCGCTGGGCAAAGCGGGCCGCACGCGCTGGAAAGGCATTCGCCCGACAGTGCGCGGTGTGGCGATGAACCCGGTGGATCACCCGCACGGTGGCGGCGAAGGCAAAACTTCGGGTGGCCGCAATCCGGTGACGCCCTGGGGCCAGCCGACGCGCGGTTACAAGACCCGCAATAACAAGCGGACAGACAAGTTCATCGTGAAACGGAGAACGAAGTAAAAGTGAAAAGTGAAATGTGAAATGTGAAATGTTAGGGATCACGGTTCACGGTTCACGGTTCACGGTTCACTGAGAAAGCTATGGCACGTTCAATCAAAAAAGGCCCGTTCATTGACGATCATTTGATGAAAGCCATTGAGCGGATGAATGCGGCGAACGAAAAGAAGGTGCATAAAACCTGGTCGCGCCGTTCGACGATCACGCCCGATATGGTGGGTCATACATTGGCCGTACATAACGGCAAAAAGTTCATTCCGGTATACGTCACCGAGAATATGGTGGGCCACAAGCTGGGCGAATTCGCGCCGACGCGCACCTTCAAAGGGCACGCTGAAAAAGCCGAGAAGTCGTCAGGCAAGAAATAACAGCAGCGTCAGAGGCTGGGTAAGAAGCTGGGCCTGAGAGGCATAAGAAGATGGAAGCAATCGCAAAAGCAACTAACGTCAAAGGTTCCGCGCAGAAAGCGAAGCTCATTGTGGATTTGATTCGCGGGCGCAAGGTCAGCGAGGCGCTCGCTATGCTGCAATTCAGTGGCAAGCGTTTGGCGATCCCGGTCGAGAAAGTCGTCCGTTCGGCGATGGATAACGCCACGCAACACGCGGAAGCTGAAAATGTGATCGTGGATGAGGACGATCTTTGGATCAAAGAATGCTACGTCGGTAAAGGGACTACCAAATACCGGCGGCGCGTGCGCCCCGCTCCGATGGGCCGGGCGTATCGCCAGCAGCGTCACTATTGCCACATCACCGTGCTGGTTTCCAACGACAAGAAGGGCGAGCAGAAGGCTGTTGCCTAAGCGGAAGAGATTTCGGAGAGACTATGGGTCAAAAAGTTCATCCTTACGGATTCAGACTGGGTTACAACAGAAGTTGGCATTCGCGCTGGTTCGCCAAGCACGGCTTTGCTGATCTATTGATGGAAGACTTGAAGCTGAAGAAGGAACTCAAAAAGCGCTTCGCCCAGGCGGGCGTTTCGCAGGTCGAGATTGACCGTGCCGCCAATCGCGTCAAGATCATCATCTTCACCTCACGCCCCGGCATCATCATCGGGCGCAAGGGCGCGGAGATTGACAAGCTTAAGCAGGAATTAAGCCGCAAGACCAAGCGCGACGTGCTGATTGACATCCGCGAAATTCAGAAGCCGGAACTCAACGCGCAGTTGCAGGCCGAGAAGATCGCGCAGCAATTGGAAAAACGCATCGCCTTCCGTCGCGCCATGCGCAAAGCGGTCGAAGAAGCCACGCGGTTTGGCGCGCAAGGCATCAAGGTGCGCGTCTCTGGCCGGTTGAATGGCGCTGAAATCGCCCGTTCGGAATGGACACTGCAAGGACGCTTGCCACTGCATACGCTGCGTGCCGATGTGGATTACGGTTTCGCTGAAGCTAATACCACGTTCGGCATTATCGGCATTAAGGTTTGGGTTTATCGTGGCGAGATCATGGATCCGCGCGAAGCAATGATGAAACGTTAGTCTCAGGGGAAAGGGACTAGGGGTTAAGGGCTGGGATCAAGCCAGCGTCAGCCCCTAGCCCCTAGTCCCTAATCTCTAAAGTTATGGCAGAGTATAAAACTCCCAAAAAGGTCAAATATCGTAAACAGCAACGCGGGCGCCGGGCAGGCGCGGCTAAGCGCGGGACTGAGATTTCCTTTGGCGAATACGCGCTGAAGGCGGTCGAGGTAGCCTGGATTACGGGCCGCCAGATCGAAGCGGGTCGTGTGGCGATCAACCGTCACGTCAAACGCGGCGGCAAGCTGTGGATTCGCGTTTTCCCCGACAAGCCGATCACCAAGAAGCCCGCTGAAACCCGTATGGGCAAAGGCAAGGGCGCGCCGGAAGGCTGGGTCGCGGTGATCAAACCGGGCCGCATCCTGTTTGAGATGGAAGGCGTGGACGAAGCTACGGCGCGGCGGGCGTTTGAACTGGCGGCAGCGAAACTGCCGATCAAAACCAAGTTCATCACGCGCCACGAACAAGAGGGAGGTGGGTTGTGAGGGCTAAACTGGATAAAGTCCGTCAACAATCAAGCGAAGAATTGGTCAGACGCGTGCTCGAAATCAAAGAGTCGCTCTTCCGCTTGAACTTCAAAAAGTCGCTCGGCAACACCGATACGGTCAAACAGATTCGCGCCGAGGGAAAAGAGTTGGCGCGACTCAAGACGCTGTTGCGTGCCCGTCAACTCGGGATTGAGCAATAAAAGGTTGCGTAGTGAGCCAAGCTTACAGCTTGGCTCACAATTGAAACGACTATGAGTGAAGAGAACAACGAGATATTGCAAGATGCAGTGGTAGCGTCGGCTGATTCCATCGAAGTGGAAGCCGAAGGCGTGCCGACCGCACCGCTGCCTGGCGCCGCTGCTGAAGCGAGCCGGGGCCGCCGCACGGAAAAGGTCGGCATCGTGTTGAGCGACAAGATGCAAAAGTCGGTCGTCGTGCGCGTTGACCGGCTGGTCAAGCATCCGGTTTACAAACGCTACGTGCGCAAACGCACCAAGTTCATGGCGCATAACGAGATCGAAGGCGTAAGCATCGGCGATCAGGTGCGCATTGTCGAAACCCGCCCGCTCTCGGCACGCAAACGCTGGCGCGTGGTCGAAGTGTTACGGAAGGCTTCTAAGTAAAGACGGCCAGCTAAGAGAGTAAGAGGAGGCTAGCAATGGCATTACAGATGCGCTCGATCCTGGAGGTCGCCGATAATTCCGGCGCGAAGCGGATCGCAATGATTCTCCCGGTGGGCGGCAACGTCGGCGGACGGGCTAGTTTGGGGGATGTCATCACGGCTTCGGTGAAGGAAGCCAGCCCGGACGGCACGGTCAAGAAAAAACAGGTGGTCAAGGCCGTCATCGTGCGCTGCCGCAAGGAAGTGCGCCGCAAGGATGGCACTTACATTCGCTTTGATCAGAACGCGGCCGTGATTATCAAACCCGATGGCGAACCCGTGGGCACGCGCGTTTTCGGGCCGGTCGCGCGCGAATTACGCGACAAAGGTTTTATGAAGATCGTGAGCCTGGCGCCCGAAGTGATCTAAGACAAATTCAAGCGAGCGGGCAGCAAACGAGGCAACTATGGCAAGAATGAAGATCAAAAAGAATGACCAGGTTTTGGTCATCACCGGCAAAGACAAAGGCAAGCGTGGTCGCGTCATTGAGGTGTTGGGCAAAGAAGGCAAGGTGATTGTCGAAGGCATCAACATTGTGAAAAAGGCCGTGCGCCCCAACCGGCAGCGCGGCATTCAAGGTGGCATCGTTGAGCGTTTTGCGCCACTGGACGCGTCGAATGTGATGGTACTGGTGGATGGGCAACCGACGCGCATCGGCTACCAACTGCTAGCTGATGGTCGCAAAGTGCGCGTGTCCAAGAAAACTGGCACGGCGCTCGAATAACAAGAGTGATGGGCCAGCGGGCCTCGGGTTCGCTGTAATTCGCTAAAGAACATGGCAAGACTTAAAGACAAATATAATCAGGAAGTCGTACCGGCCCTCAAGAAGGAGTTCAGTTACTCGAACCCGATGAGCGTGCCGAAAGTGCAAAAGATCGTCATCAACATCGGCATGGGCGAGGCAATCGCCAATGCCAAGGCGATGGATGCGGCCGTCAACGACCTTTCGATCATCAGCGGTCAAAAGCCGGTGGTGACCAAGGCCAAGAAATCCATCGCGGCGTTTAAGCTGCGCGAAGGCATGAGCATTGGCGCAATGGTCACGCTGCGCGGCGATCAGATGTACGAATTCCTAGATCGTTTCATCAGCATAACGCTGCCGCGTGTGCGCGACTTTCGCGGCATTTCGCCGAAATCGTTCGATGGCCGCGGCAATTACACTATCGGATTGAAAGACCAGTTGATCTTTCCTGAGATTGATTTCGGCAAGATTGACCGCGCGCGCGGTCTGAACGTGAGCATCGTCACCACGGCAAAGACCGATGAGGAAGCGCGCGCGCTGTTGCGCTTTCTGGGGATGCCGTTCCGCCAATAGTGGCAGGATCGTGAGAGAAGCTAGAGGACTTATGGCGAAGACTTCCAAGATCGTTAAGGACAACCGGAAACCCAAGTTCGCGGTGCGCCAGCACAACCGCTGCAAGCGTTGCGGCAGGCCGCGCGCGTACCTGCGCAAATACGGCGTGTGCCGCATCTGCTTCCGGCAATTGGCGCTCGATGGACAAATTCCGGGCGTGACTAAATCGAGTTGGTAAGGCGGCCTTTTCGCAGCCGCAACTGCCAGGCTTGAGGTTTTGAAGGACTATGATTACTGATCCGATTTCCGATATGTTGACGCGCATTCGCAACGCGATTGGCGCCAAACAGACTAAAGTGGATGTGCCGGCTTCGCGCCTCAAAATCGAATTGGCGCGCATTCTGAAAGAAGAAGGCTACATCACGAATTACAGCATCAAGACGGCTGACGATAGTAACATCCGTACTTTGCGCATCTTTTTGCGCTACGGGCTGAAGGGCGAGAGCGTGATTTCGCATTTGCAGCGCATCTCGAAACCGAGCCGCCGCGTCTATCTGCCGAGCGACGAGATTCCGAAAGTCCTGGGCGGCTTGGGCATCAATATCCTGAGCACTTCCAAGGGCCTGATGACCGGCAAGGCTGCGCGTAAGGCCAAGGTCGGTGGCGAAGTGTTGTGTCTGGTTTACTAAGGTTCGTAGTCCCGCTTTTAGGCGGAATGCTTGGAATGGCAAGTGGCCGCTGAAACAGCGGCGCTACAAACGAGAAGAAATATGTCGCGTGTAGGAAAGAAAATCATCGAGATTCCAAAAGGGGTGACAGTCAACGTCACAGACGGCACCGTTGAGGTGCAAGGCCCGAAAGGCAAATTGACAACGCCGGTACCGGCGGGCGTGAGCTTCAAGTTGGAAGACGGCAAGCTGACGGCTGAGCGGGCGAGCGAAGATCACACCGCCATTCACGGCACGGCCCGCGCGCTGGTCGCCAATGCGATCAAGGGTGTCTCAGAGGGTTTCTCGCAAAATATGGACGTGGTTGGCGTGGGCTATAAAGCTGAACTGAAGGGCAAGGCAATTCACTTCGCGCTGGGCTATTCACATCCGATTGAGTTCGTGTTGCCGGACGGCGTGACCGCCAAGGTCGAAAAGGTGCAGAAGCAGATCACGCAGTACCAGACGACCATCACGATTTCGGCGATTGACAAGCATCTTTTGGGCCAGGTCGCGGCCAACATGAATAAGCTGCGCAAGCCGGATGCGTACAAGGGCAAAGGCGTGCGTTATGCCGACCGCCCGATGAAACTGAAGCCGGGCAAAACTGGCAAATAGGTTTGGAGTTGAAGTAGTGAAGCCGCACGAAGGGGCGCGGGCAGTCAGCAGTTCGCTCATCGTTTGGCGCAAATCAGGAACTTCTTTATGGCAAAGAAAGCAAAACAGGAAATTCGGCGCGCGGTTCACACGCGCATTCGCAAGCGTGTCAAAGGCACGGCGGTGCGCCCGCGCTTGGCAATCTTTCGCAGCTTGAATCATATCTACGCGCAGGTGATTGATGACGAGCAGGGCATCACTTTGTGTTCGGCCTCATCGGTCGAGAAAAGCGCTGGCGTGAGCGCGGGCGGCAATCTGGATGCGGCCAAGACGATTGGTAAATTGATCGCCGAACGCGCGCTGGGCAAAGGCCTCACACAGGTTGTTTTTGATCGCGGCGGCTATATTTATCACGGGCGCGTCAAATCGCTGGCCGAGGCCGCGCGCGAAGCTGGTTTGCAGTTCTGAGTTGGAGAAATCTTTCTATGGCGGCTAAGGATAGAATCAATGCAGATGGGCTTGAGTTGAAAGACCAGGTCATCTCGATCAACCGCGTGACCAAGGTGGTCAAAGGCGGCAAGAACATGTCGTTTGCGGCGCTGGTCGTGATCGGTGATCAACACGGTATCGTCGGCTTCGGCACCGGCAAAGCCAAAGAGGTGCCGCAGGCCATTCGCAAAGCAATTGAAGCGGCGAAACGGAATCTGGTGCGCGTGCCGCTCAAAGGCACCACGCTGCCGCATCCCTTCGTAGGCCGATATGGCGCGGGCCGGGTGATGCTCAAACCGGCGGTTGAGGGCACGGGCGTGATTGCGGGCGGTGCGGTGCGGGCGGTGATGAACGCAGCGGGTGTCCACAACATTCTGACCAAGAGCCTGGGCTCGAACAATCCGCACAACGTGATTCGCGCGACCTTCGATGCGCTGACGAATATGCGCGGCCCCGAAGAAGTCGCCCGGTTGCGTGGCCGCACCGTGGAGGAGTTGTAAGCAATGGCAACCGAAAACAAGATCAAGATTCAGTGGTATCGCAGTTCGATCTGCACACCCCAGAAGCACAAAGTGATCGTTCGCAGCCTGGGTTTGACGAAGCTCAATCAAACGGTCGAGCGCCCGGACACGGCTAGCATTCGCGGGATGGTGGCGAAGGTACCGCACCTGTTGAGGATTGTGGGATAACCGGATTGCGGATTGCGGATTGCGGATTGCGGATTGAAGGGGAGCGTAAAGCTTCACCGATTCCGACAATCCGCAATCCGCAATCCGCAATCCGCAATAGTGAGTTTGAGGTTGATATGGCTCTGAGCTTGAACAATTTGAAAGCGCCGGAAGGCTCTACGCATAAAAAGAAGCGCGTTGGCCGTGGCCCCGGCTCCGGTCTGGGTAAGACGTCCGGGCGTGGCAGCAAAGGTCAAAAGTCACGTTCCGGCTATTCGGGCAAGGCGGGGTTTGAAGGCGGCCAGATGCCGCTGCACCGTCGATTGCCGAAGCGCGGATTCACAAACATTTTCAAGAAGGAATGGGCCGAAGTGAATCTGGCCGACCTCGAACGGCTGTTTGACGCAGGCGCGGCGGTGACGCCCGAAGCGTTGGTGGAAAAAGGTTTGGTGCGCAAATCCAGAGCGAAATTGGTGGTGGTGCTCGGACAAGGTGAATTGAATAAGAACCTGAGTATCTCGGTTCATCGTTTCAGCGCCGTTGCCAAACAAAAGATCGAGGCAGCGGGCGGCAAGGCTGAAATCATCGGGGGACAGGCTGAGTAGGCTTGCGCAGGCTTTTCCCTCGGCAATGCACGCCGTTTGGGCGCGCTGTCTGGAGCTTAGGGTTTTATGTTTGAGTCACTGCTAGCTGCAATTCGCAACATGTTCGCCGTGCCTGACCTGCGCAAGCGTGTGCTCTTCACGCTGTCTATGTTGCTGGTCTATCGCGCGGGCATTCACATTCCGGTACCGGGCATTGATCCCGTTGCGCTCGACAATCTGTGGAAGCAGGTGGGCGGCAATCTATTCGGCGTGCTTGACTTGTTTTCGGGTGGGAACCTGCGCCGCATCTCAGTGTTTGCGCTCGGCATCATGCCCTATATCACCTCGTCCATCATTTTTCAGTTGATGACTTCGGTCTATCCGCAACTCAAAAAGATTCAGGAAGAAGGCGAACTGGGGCGGCAGAAGATTACGCGTTACACACGCTATCTGACCGTGCTGCTTTGCGCTGTGCAGGGCACCGGTATCGCGTTCTGGTTACAGCGCCAACCGAATCTGGTAATTGGCGGTGGGGGCTTTAGCTTCACGTTTATTGCCGTGCTGACGATGATGGCCGGCACGGTTTTCATTATGTGGATCGGTGAACAGATCACCGAGCGCGGCGTGGGCAATGGCATTAGCTTGCTGATTTTCGCGGGCATAGTGGTGGGTTTGCCGAATGGCGTGAGCCAGTTATTTCAGAAGATCAAAGACCCCAGTTCAGCGCTGTTTGTCATCATCCTGGTGATTGTGATGTTATTGGTGACGGCGGGCATCGTGTTCTTCGAACGCGGCACGCGGAAGGTGCCGACCAATCATACACGGCGTATGGTGGGCCGGCAGATGGTGCAGACACAGGCGTCGCACCTGCCGCTCAAGGTGAACATTGCGGGAGTGATCCCCGTGATTTTCGCTTCGTCCGTACTGGCGATTCCGCAAACACTCTCGACCTTCGGCAGTTGGAGTTGGCTGCAAAAGGTCAATGGCTGGCTGGGTGGGGGCCACCCTGTTTACGAGTTGTTGTTTATCAGCGGCATCATTTTGTTCGCCTTCTTCTATGTTTCGATTGTCTTCAATCCCGATGAAGTTGCCGAGAACATGCGCAAGCAGGGCTCATTTGTCCCAGGCATTCGCCCCGGCAAACGCACCGCAGATTACTTGCACGGCATCTTGAACCGCTTGACGACGGTGGGGGCGCTTTATCTGGTGGTTGTTTGCTTGATCCCGCAATTGATGATTAGCGGGTTCAGGATTCAAGCCCTGCCCTTCATCGGCGAGCCGTTATATAACTTAATTTCCACTATTCCCGGTCTCTCGTGGATTCTGACCGGATTGGGCGTGTCGTTTTATTTCGGCGGCACGAGCTTGTTGATTGTGGTGGGCGTAGCAATGGATTTGATCAGCCAACTCGAAGCGCAGTTGGTGATGCGCCACTACGATGGTTTCTTAGGCCCGCGCGGCGGCAGGTTGCGAGGGCGCCGGGCTGGTTCATAATCGCGGTTCAAGCGGGAAGACAGATGGGAAGGATCGTCGTCATTATGGGAGCGCCGGGCGCCGGTAAAGGCACGCAATCGCGGCTACTCTCAGACAAGTATGGTTATCCGCAAATCTCTACCGGGGACATCCTCCGCGAAATGTCGCAGGCCGAAACTCCGCTCGGACAGGAACTGCGCACGATTTTAGCATCTGGCAATTTGGTCAGTGATCAGGTTTTGGCCGAAGTGATCCTTGAAAGAACCTCGCGCACGGATTGCGCCTCAGGCTATATCCTGGACGGATTTCCGCGCACGCTGAAGCAGGCGGAGTTGTTGGAAGATTTGGCCGGCAGGCAGGGGCATAGCGTCATGCTGGTGCGCGTCACCGTGCACAAGGATACGTTGCTGAAGCGGCTTACAGGCCGACGGTTGTGTCCGGTTTGCGGCGAAATCTACAACGTTTATTTCAAGCCTCCGAAACAAGAGGGCGCCTGCGACTTGGATGGCGCAGCGTTATCGCAACGCGTGGATGACAACGAAGAGAAGGTTGGCACCAGGTTGCAGGCGTATATCGAATCCACGACGCCGCTCTTTGATTATTATGGGAAAAGTGGGCGGCTCGTGGCCGTTGACGGCGAGCGCCCGGTCGAAGAGATTTTCAACGACTTGAGCAATTTATTACCGGTCACAGAAGCGTAAACGAGATTGTAATGGTGATTCGTAAATCGCGTGGCGAGTTGGGAAGGATGCGGCAGGCCGGGTTGATCGTGGCTGAGACCTTGCGCGACCTGCGCCAAATGGTGAAGCCTGGCATTACGACACGCGAGTTGGATGCTTACGCCGAGAACAAGATTCGTAAAGCGGGTGCCTATCCGACCTTTAAGGGTTATCGTGGCTTTCCCGGTTCGATCTGCGCTTCGGTCAATGAAGAAGTCGTTCACGGCATCCCGTCGAGCCGGAAGTTACGCGAAGGCGACATTATCAAGATTGATTGCGGCGCGACATTCAACAATTACGTGGGTGATGCCGCGATCACGGTGCCGGTGGGCAAGATTTCGAGCGAGGTCGAGCGCTTGACGCAAATCACGCGCGAATCGCTCTTTCGCGCCGTTGAAAAAATGCTGCCGGGCAATCGCCTCTACGATGTGTCGTATGCCGTGCAAGAGTTTGTTGAAGAACATCGCTTCACGATTGTGCGGGAATTTTGCGGGCACGGTATCGGGCAAAGTATGCACGAAGACCCGCAGGTTCCCAATTACGGTCGTCCGGGTACTGGGCCGACATTGAAGCCGGGTTGGGTGCTGGCAATTGAGCCAATGGTGAATCTGGGCCGGCACGAGGTGAAGATGGAAGCGGATGGTTGGACGGTCAAGACACAGGATGGGCTGCCTTCATCGCATTTCGAGCATACGATTGCCGTGACGGAAGAAGGGCCAGTAGTGCTGACAGCGTTGGATGATGGCACCGTCGTGATCTGAAGAATCGGCGGGAATGCGGTGAGTTGCTTGCAAATGCGGCTTGCGCGCCTATAATGCCAGTTTCGCAAATTGACCAGAACGGCTACAGGTAGCACCAGAGAGATTCTCAGGATTTATGTCCAAAGAAGATGCCATAGAAATTCAAGCGACAGTACTGGAAACATTGCCCAATGCGATGTTTAAGGTGGAACTCGATAATAAGCATCAGGTCTTGGCGCACATCTCCGGTCGTATGCGAAAAAACTTCATCAAGATTTTGCCGGGAGACAAAGTTCTAGTTGAACTTTCCCCTTACGATCTAACGCGCGGGCGGATTGTGTACCGCTTCAAGTAGTGATGACGTGCAATACCCAGCAAGGCAGCAAACGCGTTGAGGTAGGAAAGCAGTAAAAAGGATATTTCATGAAAGTCAGAGCATCAGTCAAAAAGATTTGCGACAAGTGTAAGGTTATTCATCGTCACGGTGTCGTGCGTGTGATCTGCACCAACCCAAAGCACAAGCAGCGGCAGGGTTAGTCGCCCAGTTGTTAGCCAGGGATCTGGAGGAATAGTGTAATGGCTCGTATCGCAGGGGTGGATTTACCACCGCAAAAACGCGCGCAGATCGGTTTGACCTATATTTATGGCATTGGCCGTTCGCGCGCGACCAGTATTCTTAATGAAGCGGAGATTCACCTTGATAAGAAAATCCGTGAGTTGAGCGAAGAAGAGTTGAATCGCATTCGCGGTATCCTGGATGTGCAGGGCAGTGTCGAAGGCGATTTGCGCAAGACGATTCAGTTGGACATCAAGCGGTTGATGGACATTGGTTGTTACCGTGGTCTGCGCCATCGCAAAGGGTTGCCGGTGCGGGGCCAGCGCACCCACACCAACGCGCGTACCCGCAAAGGCCCGCGCCGCGCCACGGTGGCAAAGAAGAAAGTTGCCGGTAAGAAATAAGGGTTCGGCTAGTGGCCTTTGACGGGCAACCGGCTGGGCAATGGCAAAGCTGAAAAGGGATAAGAATGCCAGCGAAGAAAGCAGCGTCGAAGAAGAAAGTCTTCAAGAAAAAAGAGAAGAAGAACATTCCGCAAGGAGTGGTTCATATTCAAGCGACCTTCAATAACACGTTAATCAGTATTACCGATTTGCAGGGCAATTTGGTTTCGCAGTGTTCATCCGGTGCGATGGGCTTTCGCGGCTCGCGTAAGGGCACGCCCTTCGCTGCCCAGCAGGCCTCAAGCAAGGCGGCTGGCATTGCTCGCGACGCCGGGATGCGCTCGGTTGAAGTGCGCGTTAAAGGCCCAGGCTCAGGCCGTGAATCGGCGGTGCGCGCGATTCATTCAGCGGGCATTGAGATTCGCTTGATCCGTGACGTGACGCCGATTCCGCACAATGGTTGTCGGCCGCCGAAACGCCGCCGCGTTTAATTGTCGTATATCAAATTTTGAATCAGGGCTTGAGATAGTGTTCCGCAAGCGAAGTTTGAACCGGCAAGCAGGTTGGTTTCGCTTCGTCGTGTGAATAACGGAGGGAAAGTTGGCAAGAGATAGAGGCAAACAATGTCGCATGTGCCGCCGTGAGGGGATGAAGCTCTACCTCAAGGGCGAGAAGTGCTACAAGCCGTCGTGCCCCATTGAGAAGCGTGGCAAACAGCCGCCTGGCCAGCACGGCCCGACCATGCGGCGCAAAGCGTTGGGTGGTTATGGCGAGCAGTTGCGTGAAAAACAGCGCGTCAAGCGCATTTACAACCTGCTGGAAACGCAATTCCGCAACTACTTTGAAAAGGCCGCCCGGCAAAAGGGCGTCACAGGCGAGAACCTGCTTACGTTGTTGGAGCGTCGCCTGGATAACGTGGTTTATCGTCTGGGATTTGCGATGTCGCGCCGTCAGGCGCGTCAGTTCGTGCGGCACGGCCACGTCAGCGTCAATGGCCGGAAGGTGGACATTCCGTCCTTCCAAGTCAAGATCGGCGATCAAGTGCAGGTGCGCGAAAAGAGCACCGAGAATGTGCACATCCAAGGTTCTTTCCAAACCTCCGGTGGGCGTGGACGTCCCGGCTGGCTGGAGATCACGAGTGCCGACAAACTGGCTGGTAAGGTCGTTTCGCTGCCGCGTCGTGACGACATTGATCCTGAAATTCGGGAACAGCTCATCGTCGAGTTGTACAGCAAGTAAGCATTTAAGTAATTTGGGCGTGCCGGGCGCTTTCCCAACTGCGCTATTTGCACTAGCACCCGGTACGTTGCATCAGTTGGGAGTCAGGGGAAACACCTACTATGTGGACTGGATTCCAAAAACCGAAGCGCTTGACCTGCGATACCATGACCGAGCGCTACGGTCGCTTTTCTGCTCAGCCGTTTGAACGCGGCTTCGGCACGACCATTGGCAACAGCCTGCGCCGTGCGTTGCTTTCTTCCATTGAAGGCGCAGCCATTACGGCCGTGCGAATCGAAGGCGTCTTGCATGAGTTCTCTTCGATTCCCGGCGTGGTCGAGGATGCGACCGACATCATTCTCAATCTGAAGCGAGTTCCCTTTCAGTTGCACACCGGGGAAGTCAAAACCTTGCGCATCTCGCGCACGGAACCCGGCATCGTCAAATCCGTTGACATCGAAACCGATGAAGATGTGGATGTGCTGGATGACGATATTCATCTCGCCACCGTCAGTGAAGGCGGCAGCCTGAATATCGAGTTGCGCCTCAAGAAAGGGCGCGGCTATGTGTCGGCTGACCGCAATTTCGATGACGATTTGCCGGTTGGCTACATCCCGGTGGATTCGGTGCATTCGCCGATTACCAAAGTCAACTTCCATGTGGAAGCCGCGCGTCTCGGTCAAGACACTGATTATGACAAGCTGCTGATGGAAGTCTGGACGAACGGCAGCGTCACACCGGAACACGCGATTGGCCTAGCGGCGAAATTGATCAAAGATCACATGCAGATCTTTATCAACTTCGAGGAAGAGGTCGAGCAACAACCCGAACCAACGCTGTTGGCCAGCAAGCCTGCCCAAACCAGCAATGAAAATCTCGACCGCTCGGTGGACGAACTCGAATTGTCGGTGCGTTCGTACAATTGTCTGAAGAACTCAGACATTCGCACCATTCGCGATTTGGTTTTGAAGAGCGAGGCCGAGATGCTCAAGACGAAGAACTTTGGGCGCAAATCCCTCAACGAGATCAAAGACATTTTGAACTCGATGGGCCTGGGCCTGGGCATGCGTTTTGACGAAAATGGCACGCTGGTCAAAGTGCCGGAATAGCGCTCCAGTCTGAGTAATCGAGAGAAGTAAGAGGACAGATCAATGAGACACTTGGTAGCACATCGTAAATTGGGCCGCACCTCGTCGCATCGCAAGGCGCTGTTGCGCAACCTTTGCGCCTCGCTGGTCGAGCACGAACGCATCATCACCACGCTGCCCAAAGCGAAGGAATTGCGTCCGTTCGCCGAACAGGTCATCACGCTGGGCCGCAAAGCTCGCAAAGCGCGTGAGGCAGGTAAACCGGAAACCGCGCTGCATTTGGCGCGCCAGGCGGCGAATGCCTTCTTCCCCGGCAACTCGAATTGGGATAGTAAACAGCATGATCCGAATGCTGAACGCACTGCCGGTGTCGCGGCTGTGCGCAAGGTAACCGGCGAACTAGCGGAACGCTTTGCCGAACGTCCTGGCGGTTACACGCGCATTCTCAAACTCGGCAAACGCAAAGGCGATGGCGCGGAACTCGCGCTCATCGAATTTGTGGATGCCAAGGTGAAGACGCCCGTCGAAGAGAAGAAGTAAGTCTGGCAGAGAGAGGCTCTCTCGCACAGTTTGTATAGGCGCCTCAACCGTGCGGGTTTCACGCGGTTGAGGCGTTTGCTTTAGCGGTGCTGCGGTACGCGCGAGTGGTAGCGACTTGGTGGCCCCAAGTCGCGCGCAATTGGAATCACCAAGTCTGTACCGCACCGCGCGCAGTATTCATCATCCCAATCCTTATGAAAAAAACGGCGAGTCCAAAAGCTGCGACAAAACCGTCAAAGCCCGCCGCTAAAGCTGTTGGCAAAGCGGCTGTAAAAGCTGCCGCCAAACCGCAACCGGCTGAGACCGAAAACCTCAACCTCGACGAAATCAAAGAACTGATCGAACTGATCGCCGAAAAACAGTTCACCGATTTCGAACTCGAGCGGGGTGTCTTTCGCTTGCGGCTCGGACGCGGCAGCACGACCAAGGTCGTCACCGAAACCGTGGCGCACAATTTTGCACCTGAAACCGTGCCGACGCCGACCGTTGCGCCAGGCGTTGCCGCATCTGTTCCAGCACCGCCGGAAGAAGCGTTGCACATTATTTCCTCGCCCATCGTCGGCACGTTTTACCGCTCGTCCTCGCCGACCACCGAACCCTTCGTCAACATCGGCGACCAAATCACCAACGGCAAAACGCTTTGCATCGTCGAAGCGATGAAGCTGATGAATGAGATTCAAGCCGACACCAACGGCATCGTCGCCAAAATCTTCGTCGAAAACGCGCAACCCGTCGAATACGGTCAACCCCTCTTCGGAATCAAAGTTTAGGGGCTAGGGGCTGGGGGCTAGAGGCTGGCATATCAGCCCAGCCCCCAGCCCCTAGCCCCTAGCCCCTAAACTCCTATGTTCAAAAAGATTCTCATCGCCAATCGCGGCGAAATCGCCTGCCGGGTCATCTGGGCCTGCAAAGAACTAGGCATTAAAACGGTCGCAGTGCACTCCGAAGCTGACCGCGATGCCTTGCACGTGCGCTTCGCCGACGAAGCGATTTGCATTGGCCCGCCGCCCTCGCCGCTGAGTTACCTGAACATTCCCGCGATCATTTCTGCTGCTGAAATCACCAATGTAGACGCAATCCATCCCGGCTACGGCTTTCTCTCCGAGAATCCGCACTTCGCTGAAATCTGCGACGAATGCCAGATCAAATTCATCGGCCCCACGCCGCAGGTGATGCGCACGATGGGCGACAAAGCCACCGCCAAACAGACAATGCAGGCCGCTGGCGTTCCCGTCACGCCCGGCAGCGCAGGCTTGCTTGATGAAGAAGAAGACGCCATTCGTGAAGCCGAAAAGATCGGTTACCCCGTACTCATCAAAGCCACGGCAGGCGGCGGCGGGCGCGGTATGCGAGTCGCGCACAACCGTGACGAACTCATCAACGGTTACAACACGGCACGCGCCGAAGCCGAAGCCGCTTTCAAAAACAGCGGCGTTTATCTCGAAAAATACATCGCCAATCCGCGCCATATCGAGATTCAAGTGCTCGCCGACGAACACGGCAATGTCGTGCATCTGGGCGAACGTGAATGCTCCGTCCAGCGCCGTCACCAAAAGCTGATCGAAGAGTCGCCCTCGCCCGCCGTCAGCTACGAATTGCGCCAGGAAATGGGCCGCGTCGCTGTCAAAGCCTGCCAGGAAGTCGGCTACAGCAACGCTGGAACCATTGAATTCCTGCTCGACGAAGACGGCAGTTTCTATTTCATGGAGATGAACACACGCATCCAGGTCGAGCACCCGGTGACCGAATTCGTCACCATCGCCGATCTGGTCGCCGCGCAAATCCGCATCGCCTATGGCGAGCCATTGGGTTTTCAGCAAGAAGATGTCTTCTTCGTCGGCCATGCCATCGAATGCCGCATCAACGCCGAAGACCCTGACACCTTCACGCCCAGCCCCGGCCGTATCACTACGTTGAATCTGCCCAGCGGCCCCGGCGTCCGCATAGACACCGCAATTTATGACGGCTATTTCGTGCCGCCGCACTACGATTCGCTGATCGCCAAACTGATCGTGCATCACCGCGACCGTCAACGCGCCATCGCCCGCATGCGCCGCGCGCTGGGCGCCATGGTCGTCGAAGGCATCAAGACAACGATCCCGATGCATTTGAAGATTTTGGATGAGCCGGATTTTGTGGCGGGTAACATCTCGACGCGGTTTATGGAGCGTTTTTTGAAGTAACAACAAGCCAAGCCGGAAAAATAATTTTGCTTAAGCTAAACCCTTATTGTTTTGTTATTTAACCCTGTTACATCTGAGCCATTTATAGCCCGTAAAAAAAAAAAAACAGCTTGACGGTGCCCCCCTCTTCGACATATCTTGCGCGCGCCTTAAACAGCAGTAACCCAAAGTAACAAACAAACGATACAACCGTTGTCCGAAACATTTCTTTTTGTGAAAGCCTGTCGGGCGAATTGCAGCCTGCGACGTTGGACCCAAGCCCCAGCGTGTCAGCCGTAACTTGCCGGGTAAGCGACCGTTTGGAAAGCAGCAAGAAACACAAGCGAATTCTAAATCAGAACAACAAAGAGTAGGGCAGACCTTAGTCCGTCCTACGTGTCCCAATCCTGCGTGTTCTGATATAGCGTGAAGTAACGCGCTGCCTGGTCCGAGGCAAGTCTGTCTCAGGCCCGCTAGCCGTGGCTTAGTAACACGCCATAACATCGTTGCTCTGCTGAGCGGGTCGCCGCCGTTTTCTGTTTCCCCCATAAGTAACATAATTTTGCCAACACCCGCCGCCGCGCGGGTCTAGGGAGGAGTTTGCCATGCGTGGTCTAGCCACATTTCGCCGCACCTTGAGTTTGCTATTGATGATCGCCCTGCTTGCCAACCAAGCCTTAGCCTTGACTGCGTCAGGCTTCATCGGTGTTTGGCAAGCTGAACAACAACACCTATCGTTCTGGTGGCAGGCCAGCGGTTGGGCCAAGACGCTCACCGCTTTGCCGTCGCGGCTAACCGGTCAAGCCCAATCCGGCGGCGTCAGACCTGAAACCCAGGCCGACCGCGATGCGCGCGCGTACGAACTCAAAATCCAGCCCGACAACGTCACCGCTCAACCCGGCCAGCAGGTCATCTTTCAAGCCGTCGCTTATGACTTCAACGGCAACGCCATCCCCGGCGTCAAATTCGATTGGAGCGCCAACGACGAAGGCCGCAAAGAACCCGCCACCGTCACACCGCAGGGCGAATTCCGCGCGCTGATGGATGGCACTTATAAAGTCACCGCATACGCGCTGGGCCGCCAAACACAGGTCATCGTCAAAGTCGTGGGTGAGCCTTTCAAACTGCGCAAGCCCGAAGAGATTCCTAGCGGCACGGTTTCGACGCGCGACTTGCCGCCCGCCAAATCTGACACCTCGCTAAATCGCAGCCGCTATCAGCAAAGTCAGATCGCCGGAACAACCACGCAACCTAACACGCGCGCCACTTTAACTGGACGCGGCAAACTTAGAAGCAAAGCGGCGGCGGGGGCACTGACGACCGCCACGGCCTTGCAACTTTGGGGTGACACATATGGCTGGACAGATCAGAACTTCATGACTTCTGACGATTGTGGCAAAGAGCGCGGCAATCCGCCGGGCCGTTTGGTGGATAACGGCGCGGGCAGCGGCAATCACCAATTCACCGCGCCAATTCTGAACCTCGAAGGGCGCGGCGGGCTCGATCTGACGTTGGCGCTTTCATACAACGCGCGTGTCTGGCAAAAGGCGAACAATGAAATCACCTTCGACATTGACCGCGATTGGCCTGCGCCCGGCTTTTCGCTGGGCTTCGGCAAGATTACGCAGACCGGGCTTTCGCACGGCTTTATGCTCATTGATGGCGATGGTACGCGCCACGCTTTCAACTGTGCATATAACGGCACCGGCATGAAGTGCAATACCATTGACGGCACTTTTATTGATTACGAGGTTGTGACGGGTAACGACCCCATCGCAAATACGCCCCTCAGCGCCACGGCTAAAATGGCTGACGGCACGACCATCACTTACGGCGCGTGCGGAACTTATGGGATCTATCCCACTAAGATCATGGATCGCCACGGCAATTACATCACGATCAGCTATGTGAATGACCAGGGGCCGCAAATCAACCAGATCATTGATACGCTCGGACGCCTCGTTACCTTCAGTTACGACGCCACCAATTGCCTAACAGCGATTTGCGCGCCGGATTTCAGTACTGGCGCTACGCGCACACTGGTGCGATTGAACTACAGCAATCTCACGCTCGTTCACAACTACACCAGCAACCCCATGCCAAAGGTGCGGGCCAGTTCGTTCAAAATGCTCAAAGCCATTTATTACCCGGCCACCGCGACCGGCTATTGGTTTGGTGATGCTGACAGTTATACCAGCAGCGGGAGCAGCTATGGGATGTTGTATAAAGTTTCCGAGCGGCGGGGGATGGGTTTCGACAATGCGCCTTTGACCAGTCAGGGCAACATCACAGCAGGCACGCTCCCGCCCTCACATCAGATGACCTACCTCTATAACTCGCCCTCGACCATCGAGCCGATGTACACCGAGCTGTCCGAAACTTGGGACGGGATCAGTCAGAGTGCCGGTGCGCCGGGCGTTGCCGCAGGCGTAGCCAAAACCTTATATCAAATTATCGAAGAAACGGGACGGCGCGGTGTTCGCATTGAGCGCCCTGGCGTTTCGATTAACGTGCAATGGCAGATTGTCGCACCAGGTCAATATAATGACGGGCTGTTTCTGCTGGAGAAGACTTGCGCTCCTGCGGCGGCGAGTTGTGGCTATGACGATGGCGGCTTGCGTTCGTCCAGCGTAAATTGGGAGTTGTATAACTCCCTCACTCCCGCCAATTACGACTCGCCGCGTCCTTCTGCCACCTATGTGCAATCGGCTCCCTACACAGCAGGGCAACAACAATCAACCACCCTTACCACGAAGATCTTCTATGCTTACAGCACGTATAACCGCGTGACTGAGGCCAACGAATTCGGTTTCAACGGGGGACAGGCAGTCATACGCAAAACCAAGACACAGTATGAGACAAACAGTGCTTACGACAATACCGCCCGCCACATCTTGCGCTTGCCCAAAGTGGTGGAGGTAATCGAAGACCCCAATGGCACCAACATCACGAAGCAAAAAACGGAATACTTTTACGACAATGGCAGCATACTTTCTGACACACCCAATGTTGTCCAACATGATGCGCTTTGTGACCCGCAAAATTTCAATTACGACCCAATGACTGATTTTCGCGGCTTGGTCACCACGATCAAACGTTACCCGACCATTGGCAGCACCACAGGCATGGTGACTGAAACGCGCACCTATGATGAGACCGGCAACCTGAAGACGGCGGCCACCTCTTGCTGTGAGCAGACGACCTACACTTACAACGGCAATATGGCGTATGCCTATCCCACTCAGGTAACGCGCGGTTCAGCCAGCGACCCCAATACACAAAACACGACTAGCGCCACTTACGATTACTACACCGGCTTGGTCACTGGAACGACCGATACGAATGGCCGCCCCTCAACCACGAATTACTGCACCACGGGTGTCAATTGCACGCTAGTTTCCGGTTACGTTCCGCCTGCCGGTACGCCGGGTAGTTTGCGGCCAAAAGAAGAGGTTTCGCCAACCGGCGCAAAAGTTGAATACTGTTATGACGACACCAACTTGCAGGTCAGAACAACAGCTTATCTGCCGGATGGTACGACCATCGGCAGCCGGAGCTTGAAAACACTCGATGGCATTGGTCGGGTGTGCAATGAAATCGCCTATGGCGCGACGCTGGTGCAAGACATCGTTCAAACCAGATATGACGGGCTGGGACGCTTGTGGCGGCAAACACGGCCCTACCGAGGTAGCGAAACGCAGGGTTGGTATGAGAATACCTACGACCCGCTCGACCGCCTAACTAAAGTCTGCCGCCTTGATAGCACTACATTCGCCCCGATTGAGACACTCACCGAAAAGTTCTATGACGAAGCCACAGTGCCAGACGCCACCACCGCAGCGTTCAAAGGCAATACTATCCGCACCAGAGACGCCTGGAACCGCGAACGTTGGGCGCGTTTCGATTGGGCCGACCGGTTGTGCGAAGTCGTCGAACCTGATGCGGCGGGCTTGGGCGATGTAGCCACAGGCGGCACCTTGACCAAATATAGCTACGATTGCCTGAATAACCTGATCCAGACCGACCAATGCGTGGTGAGCGGCGTGGCCGAACAGACGCGCAAGTTCAAATATGACGCCCTCAGCCGGTTGACCAATCAGAAACTGGCTGAACGCGACTGCACATTGAACGACGCGGGCACATACGTAGGCACGACGACAGGCTTGTGGAGCGATTTCTTCCAGTACGATACACGCTCAAATCCAATCTGCTATACGGACGCCCGTGGCGTGAAGACCAATTTCACCTACAACAACGATCCGCTGAATCGTTTGCAGTCGGTTGATTACAACACCACTGGCGCGCCGAATGCAGCCAACATCATTGCCGCCGCGACGGTCAATTACGAATACATGGCCGCTGGCGACCGCACACGACTGAAGAAGGTCACCGACGGTGCGGGTATGGACGAGTTTGCCTACGACACGGAAGGGCGACTGTGCGAAACCAAGCGCACCTTTACGAATCGTACCGCCTTCCCGCTCACCGTCAAATACCAATACGACACACTGGATCGTCTGGAGAAACAGACCTACCCAACCCGCTACGGCATGGGCACAGAGGCTGACAAACAAATCGAACTGACGTTCGACGAGGCCAGCCGCGTGAACAAACTGAAATATGACGGCAAAGACATCGCCACGAGTTTTGCTTACAACGCGGCCAGTCAGACCACGGCGCTGACCGTCGGCCACAACCTCAGCGGCGGCATTCAATGGAATGAGAGCTATACCTACGAACCAGCCACCGGCTTGCTGAGCAATCAGAAGGTGCAAGCCGCCAACAGCGCCACCCCGGCGCTTGATCTGATATACGAATACACCAAGTATGGCACCAGTGTCGGACGCACCGGTCAATTGACCAAGATCATCAACAACAAAGACACGAGCAAGAATAAGTACTACGACTATGACGCGCTCGGACGGTTGAAGAACGTCTATAGCTTCACTGGCACGGCCAATCCGATGACCAGCAATCAGTGGAAGCAAACGTATGGCTACGACCGTTTCGGCAATCGCACGACCGTCACCAAGGCAGGCACGATTGCTTACGAAGATGGACTGGCTTCGCTGACCTTTACTGACGGCAGTAACAAGGTCAAAACCAACCGCATTACCAAAGCAGGTTACACCTATGATGAAGCGGGCAATTTGACGTGTGGCGAAACCGGCAACAATGTCTGGCAGAAATATCAATATGACGCCGCCGGACGTTTGGCCTGCACCAAAGACAATAACAATGTGTTGCTGGCCGATTACACTTACGGCGCTTCGAACCACCGCTTGAGTCAGACCGAATATACCAGCGGCGTCGGCACGGCGTGTTTTTACGCCTGGGATGGCAACACGATCATTGCCGAATATGCGCCGAACGGCACGAACGGGCTGACCTGGACGAAAAGCTACGTGCATCTGGGCGGGCGGTTATTGGCGACACAAACAGCGGGCGGGCTGAATTATCATCATCCCGACCGGCTGGGCACACGGCTAGTAACGAGCGAGACGGGCGGCAGTGTCGTCACGGAGCAGGTGACCTTGCCGTATGGGACAGCGCTGGATGGCGAGTCCATGCTGAACACGACGAATCGGCGCTTCACCAGTTACGACCGCAGCCAAAAGACGAAGCTGGATTATGCAGTAAACCGGTTTTACAGTAGCTGCCAGGGGCGGTTTACACAGGTGGACCCAATTGGGATAAGCGCAGCAAGTTTAGACAACCCCCAGAGCCTGAACTTGTATGCGTATGTGGGTGGCGATCCGATTAATCAGACCGATCCAGATGGGTTGTTTTGGGGAGCGATTGGACGGTTCTTTAAGGCACTTGGAATCGCTATCTTGGTTGCATTGGGATTAATGGCTGCCGGACAGACCGCTTCGATTAATTTCAGGACACCTGGGTTCAATGGAAATGCAGGCCTACCAAGCTTATCAGGCGGCGGAGCCTCCAGGCCAAATATCTTTAGGACACCTGGGATCAATGGGAATTCAGTGGGTGGGGTAGGGAGATTTGTCAACGGCGGTACTGGCTCTGATACAGATTGGCTACAGTGGATCACAGATGCCGCCGCAGGATTCGGCGACTCAGCTACCTTTGGAATTACAGATTGGATTCGTGAATGGATGGGGACGAACAGAAACGTTAACAAATGTAGCGGTGCCTATAACAATACTGTGAACAGAAATCAGGCAGCTAAAGCGCCGTAAGTCCTGAGTTCTGCGTAAGCCGGGTGATTTTTCCAGCAAGTTAGGTCGTAAGCGTACTTGGCAGAAATCTCTGCCATAAAGTGTTCATTGAAAGCGATTTG